>NZ_DDLD01000121.1:0-63908 GCF_002339435.1 Acinetobacter sp. UBA2581
CTTTCGCAAGAGATCTATTATGTCGTTTAACAATCTTTTTAGTACTTTTTGACAGTAGAGAAGAACGCATTATCCATTGATAAATTGAATTTCTTTGCTCATATTTCTGTATCCAACGCTTATCTCTACTTGCTTGTAATTGTTCAATACTAGGTTGAATCTTATCCCCATATAAATTACGAGATGTATCAAAAATAAATGTATAGTTTGGTGGTAGCTTTTTTAATGTAATAAGGCCTGCATCATGCCACTCATCAACCAAGTTTTGTAAAATAATCTGATCCCAAATAGTTGGATTTTGCAACATACGCTTCTCCCATTCATCCATCAGAGAATGTGCATTTTTAGTGTCATTTATAAAAATAGTACTACTAATTAAACGCTTATTATCTATGTAATGTACTGCAATATCTTCTTCAATTGCATTGAAGTATGGCCGGATATCCTCAAGAATTATAGCATCAGCATCAACAAATAAAAGTGGGCCATGAGTTTCACGACGCATTTGCGAAATAAACACAGGCTTAAATGCAATAATGGTTTGCCAGTCATCTTTTGAAAATTGCTTTAATAGAATATGAATATTAAATTTTTTTGCTGATTCAGCTAAAATTTGAGCATGCTTCGTATATAGTTTATCATCTGTATGAAAACCAAAAACTGTCAACATTAAGAATCCTTTTAATTTTCTACCAATTTAAGTTTAAAATCATAGATAAAAGTGTGATAAAAAACTATAATTTTAAATTTTTTTCGTAATTATATAACAATATAATACACATAAGTTATTGTAATTTATTTAAAAACCAAAGAAGTCATTGAAATAAATTCGATTATTTTATTTAAGTTTTAATTATAATAGAATAAATAAAAAACATAGTAAATCTTATGTAGTCTTTGTTTTTATATAGTCTTTGTTTTAATATACATTATCATATCACAAAATAATTGATAAAAATGAGTCTCAAAACAATCAAAATTTTTATAGGCTGTGACCCAAACAACTGTGATTTAGAACAAATGATGGTTTTAGACTACAGCATTAAAAAACATACCCAGCAGCCTGTAGAAATTATTTGGATGCAACTTTCGCGTGATCCTTCTAGCTATTGGTATTCTGATCCGAAATCGAATCAAGGATGGAGAACAGAAAACTGGGCGACACCTTTTTCCGGATTTCGGTGGGCTATTCCAGAGTATTGTCAATTTCAAGGTAAAGCCATTTACATGGATACAGATGTCATTGTACTCGATGATCTTGCACTACTCTGGGAACATCCTATTGAAGCCAATGCTATTGTGGCAGCCAAGGGGGGGGGAAGCTCAGCCCGTTTATGCACTTGTGTCTGGGATTGTGAAAAGGCCAAACATTTTCTTCCTAGAATTGAGGAATTAAAAAGTAACCCTGCCAGTCATCAAAGTCTGATGAGACAAATTCAAAAAGAACCGTCATTGGTTCAAGCTTATAATGATCATTTTAATTGCATCGATGGTGAAAATCTAAGTATCAACGAGATTAAAATTTTGCATTATTCCGATATGGGCACCCAGTTTAGTCACAAATATTCAATTCCTCGTCTTCAACACAATAATTCAACACATTGGTTTGATGGCGAAATTATTCCTCACCCCCGAGCGGACCTGACAACACTTTTTGACCAATACTATCACGAAGCCCTTTCTGCCGGATACCAACTTGAGGACTATACAATTACACCCTACGGAAAATTTCACAAAGCATCTCAAAAAAAATACTCGGGCAATAACATTACTCGGTCAGAAACATCCCAGCCTTGGTTTAAGAGGCTCCTGAGCAAGTTTAAAACCAAGCGTGATTCATTTAATTTAGATCATTAACCCTCTAAGCAACTGAATCATCTTATCAATTAGATTATTCTCAAATAAACTTGATATAACTCATAGAAATAAGCTATGAAAGAGACAAGAATATGTGTGGTTTAATTTTCAACCATTTCGTTCGAAATTTGACAAAATATACCTATAAACTTTTAAAACCGAGTACTTACAAACACAACAGACGCTATTGGCCTTTTTACCGTGTGGTTCGTAATGCATCGGGTCAAATTGATCAAGTTTTTTTTAGGAATACCTTAATTGCAGACCATACGCTTAACTTAAAGAATAAACATTCAAAATGTATGCTGATCGCAACAGGACCATCGATTAAAAAGATTCCTGATAAATTTTTTAAATATGAGAAACTGGACTATATTGGCGTCAATGGAGCAATCGCTTTGAATGAGGTCACTTTTCAACACTATGTCATTATTGATCATGATTTTGTACAAAATCGTTTTGATCTCGTTGAGCGGGTTTTAGACACAGCATGCAATTTTTTCACCACCGCACGTTGCTTAGACTATATTCTAAGAAAAGTAAAAATCGAACAGATTCGTTGCCAATTTAAAATTATTGAAATCACGAGTAACTGTAAAAATGAACTTTTTATGGGAAACACTATTCATGTTGATGAAAAAGTTAAGAGTAATTACTTCTACAATGGTTTTGGCTTTTCTACACACATGTATGACACAGTATTTGACTACTATACCGTGGCTTATACCGCATTACAGATTATGTCAGGATTAAATTACCAACATATCTATATTGCAGGTGTGGATATGAATAACTTCGACCTACCACGATTTTATGAAACTTTAGATGCAAAACAACCTACCTTATTAAACCAGCACACCCAATCAATCATAGCGGCATTTGAAACAGCAGCCTATTTCTTTGAAAGTCAAAAAGTGTCTGTTTATAATCTTTCACCCCATAGTCTTATCAAATCATTTAAGAAATTAACGCTCGAACAAGACACCATCCTCTAAGTGGTTCAGATCATCCAACCTGATAGAGCGTTAAGATAAGGTTTTACTCTGATCATCATGGAAATCTAGCAGTGAATCTTGAAAATACATTCCTTTTTCATAAAATTCGCCTATATGTTTACGCTCTTTACCGGCAAATTTAATCAATTTAGGGTATTCACCTGAATGATGATTGATTGCCATTTCAATTAATGTTTTTTCTTTGACCCATTTATTTTTTACCTGATAGTAAAAGGCATTTTGATCACAATCAATTAAAGTAATACTAGGCAATGCTTTCAGCATAATCACCTGACACACTACATAGGAAATCAGGTACTCTAAATTACTAATCTTTTGAAATATTCTCTCATAATTTGGCACAGCACGTTTAATTTCATTGATATATGTTTTAGGGCCAACCTGCATGGCGTTCACCAACTCATCAAACCAATCTTTAAAAAACCTATTGTTAGGAGCCGTTGCTAAAAGCCAATTCTCGATGACTGGAGAATCAATATTGGTAGTGTTTTTTTTACGATAATAGGCAAAACTTTCGGTCTGATTTTGAGAAACCAACTCTTGAATCCAATCTAAATTTTCATAAACGATAATACTTGCATCTAACCAGATTCCTCCATAAACATAAAGTAATTTAAATCTGATTAAATCAGCTTTATGCTGAGGTAGATGAATATTTAAAGAATCAAAATCTATCTGTATAAATTGATCAACAGTTGTTGGTGTTAAAAAATGAACCTCATAATTTGCATTTATTAGCTTTATATTTTCTATGCATTTTTCCACAAATAATGGTACATCCCCCTCCCAATACAGCCAAATCAGCTTAGGTATTTTAACTTCTTCTGGCTTTGGATTAAGCGTAATCATATTTGCGTAATTATGAATTTTTAAATTCGTGCCTCTAATCTTGTAAAAATACATGATATAAAACTTAAGCATATAATAAGTTTTTTTAAATATTTTCATCTAAATTATTTCCAACATGCTCATTGATTTATTCCTTTAATGATAAATATTCAATTATTAAGATATTCGATGAATTTTAAGAATTTAGCAGATATTTTAGTGCATGATAACGATCACGCCACATACGCTTCTGCTTTTTAAAGCCATAGGAGCTGCTTCTATTTTCAAGTGCTTTACGAGAAATCCCCTGAGTAGCAACTGTTCCCAAAATATCACTATCGACCCCTGCTGGCTTCACTAGTGGTGGCCAAATCCCTAAACCTTTGCCATTTTGACTTAACCAAGACTGGAAGAAGATATCAACCGGCATATTTATAGTTTTGCCTACCTCAACAAAAGACTGTGCTCCCTGCCGCGACCAGATTAACCCTAAGCCACGAATTGGGAAATAAAAAGCATGCCATAGACTTATATCCCCTATTTGCGTAATATCTTTTGCTAGTTTTTTCTTTTTTGCAGCAATATTAATAAGATACCAGTTTAAATCTTGATGTTGGTGCAAATATCCAATGATGCTGTCAATTTTAATCTTAAAGTCACTATTAATTTTAAGGTCATCTTCCAGAACCACTAAATAATCTGCATCAGTGGCTAAAAATTTTTCAGCGCATCCATAATGACTTAAATAACAACCTAACTCGGAATTCATTAAACTACGACCTAATACCTTATTAGTTTGATCGTCATTATAATTTATGAATTCAGAGAGTGCTTTACCCCGACCATCATAAGCAGCAAAACGTTCAAACCTCCAGCCCACACTATTAAGCTGCTGAGTTGCTGCAGCTAGACGCTCATCACTTCCGTCTAAATTAATTAAATAAGTTACAACTTTCATGATTAACTCTTAATGCTGAATAGATAGAGGTAAATAGTTTTTAAATTTAGCAATTAAAGCAAAAGATACCTTTTCTGCTTCTTTTGGATCAAATTGATCTAAACTCTGAATACAACCGAATTTAACAGCTGGATTATTCAGGTCTGATAAAAATGTAGATACTGAAGCTTCATTTTTTAAGTAAGCAATATTTATATCATTACACAAGATTGTTTTTTCTTCTCGAATTTTTAAATGATTATTCAACCCTACTGGTAAAAATTGAAAAGCACTTCTAAAACGATGCTTAATCTGTTGAGCTAATGTTGTAGGGTATTTTTGAAAATACTTTTGTAGTACATTACGATCCAATATATGGGGACGATGATGAATTTCATAATATTTATTAAATCCACATAATTCAGCACTAAGCATTTGAGCAATTGTATATTTAGGCTGTAAAGGTTTACCAAAATATTTATTAAGACCTTTACGTAGATTAAATTTTGCTTTAATTAAGGAGTTATTTTCCCAATGTCCATAGACTTTTATCTGGTCACCAACTAAAAAATCATCTAATTCAGATGAGACATTAAAAAAGAAATCATCATTCAAATAAATAAAATACTTTGATAACCCTGGAATATTCCAAAGCATGGTTTCAATACTTAAAGAATTAAATGTAGGCAAGTATTGCTCATGACCAGCAAATATTGTTCTATGATCAATTATTTTTATCTGCTCAGGAGCACATAATCCCTGTTCGAAAAAATCATGAATATGTGCAGGCTGCTGTTCATCCGTAATAATATAAATTGTTCCAAAATAGGGAACATATTTAAGAATTGAAGCAATTGAAAAATAGATTTCATCATTACTAGCAAATCGAGTTTCTTCTGCTGAACCTTTTACGATATTAGTAGATTGAAACTGTTGCCTTTTAAGTCGATGCTTTACATCATTGCCATCGACCCACGCAATAACAAAATCTATTTTTTCCATAATACTTCTAATCAATAATTAGCTTGAATAAACTCTATAACTTACTGCCAAGCATCCTTAATCCACTGCGATGGCAATACATAACGGTACCACTTCCCACCACCACCATTCACTGCATCGGGCGGATTAATTTCACCATGGAATACAATAATTTTAGCACCTTCAGGTTTTACCGGCGGCTTAAAATAAGCCATCGGAATTTTTTGCAGGCAATGATATTTATAGCTCTTGCACCAGCTTTCTGGCCAGTATGTCTGTTTACCTTCACGGTCTACGTACCAAGACAAATAGGCTTGCTCATTACGGAATTTTTTACGGATTTCATCAAAGTTTTCACGGAAATAAGGCAAAAGTCCCGGGAAAGCACCCAACTTAAACCGGTAAACCGAACTATTACCGGTAATACGCCACGGCCGTTTCCAATCATGGATAATCAGGAAGTCGCCCGGATAGGTAAAGAACTCATCGATATTATCGACAATCACTACATCAAGATCTAGAAATAATGCATTACCTTCCAAACCATACAGATCAGGCTCAAAAGTGGACAGCTTGTTCCAGCCACGCTCAGGGGCACCTTCAGGCAATGCCAGAGGTGGAATAGGGAAACATTGTACTGCAGAATCAATGCCTTCAGTACGATCCGTCAGACAGACCATTTTAAAGTCGAATGTCGTATGTCGTTTAACCATATTGTATAAACGATTGACGTATTCCGAACCGTATTTGGTTCCCCATTTCATACAAATAACGATGTTACTCATTGCGTATGCCTAAGCTCATCTTAAAATCTTCTTGATGCTGAATATGATGACATAAGTTCAGCAGAATAAGTACATCCGTTAAAAAAAACCTCTCAAATGAGAGGTTTTTTCAATCAGTAAATTCTTAATTACTTCACATACGTTAACCAGTGTGCATATTTCGGGTCTTTGCCCTGAACTGCATCAAAATAAGCTTTCTGGATTTGTGTGGTGATTGGACCACGTACACCTTCACCAATCTGACGGTCATCGTATTCACGGATTGGTGTTACTTCTGCAGCAGTGCCGGTAAAGAATGCTTCATCTGCGATGTAGAACTCATCACGGGTAATACGGCGTTCAATTACGTCATAACCCAAGTCTTTAGCAATCGTAATAATCGTTTGACGGGTAATACCATCCAGCGCACCACCTGCGATATCAGGCGTATGAATCACGCCATCACGCACCAGGAATACGTTTTCGCCTGAACCTTGGCATACATAGCCTTGTGGGTCGAGCAGCATTGCTTCATCATAACCTGAATGCGCCACTTCCTGATGCGCAAGAATCGACAAGGTGTAGTTACCTGATGCTTTTGCTTTACACATGGTCACGTTCGGATGATGGTGGGTAAATGAAGACGTTTTTACGCGAATACCCTTCGCCATCGCTTCTTCACCGAGGTAAGCACCCCAGCTCCATGCCGCAACTACGGCATGAATGGTATTGTCAGTTGCAGCGATACCGAGTTTTTCAGAACCAATAAAAATAATTGGACGTAAATAGCAAGACGCTAATTTGTTTTCACGAACAACATCAATTTGAGCCTGTTCTAATGCTGCTTGATCAAATGGAACTTTCATTTGATAAATTTTTGCAGAATTCAACAAGCGCTTCGTATGTTCTTTAAGACGGAAAATAGCCGTTCCATTCGGGGTTTCATAAGCTCGGACGCCTTCAAACACACCCATGCTGTAATGCAAAGTATGTGTTAATACGTGAGTTTTTGCCTCACGCCAGTCAACTAGTTGTCCATCTTGCCAAATGAAACCATCACGATCAGCCAAATTCATGCCACAAACTCCAATTTCTCACAATTATTCACTATCCAGTGCAAAGTCTGCACTTGGATCAATCAGTCTTTGCCATAACTTGCAAACGGTCATTCGGGTATCGTGCCAGTCGCTTGCAGACACTTGCATGGATTGATTTGCAAGGGCTAAGCGGTGGCTCTCGGCGCGTTCACGGAGATAAGCTTGAATCAGAGCAGTCGCATCGTCGCTGGATAAGCAACCTGATTTTGCGGCATCCTCAAGGATTCTTACATTGTCGGAGTAATGGGCGAGATCTTTATTCGTCCCACTCCAAGCTAACACCGCATACTGTGCCATAAATTCGATATCAACGATACCACCTGCATCTTGTTTTAAATGAAAAATCCCATCTTTTTTTTGCTCTTTGGAAGAACCCAGATGATCTTTCATTTTCTGACGCATTTTCAGAACTTCACTACGTACATGACAGATATCGCGTTTCTGGGTAAGAATCTTACAGCGTAGTGCTTCAAATGTCTCTCTCAGGCTATCTTCCCCAGCAATGGAGCGTGCACGTACTAAGGCCTGATGCTCCCATAACCATGCATTTTTCAACTGATATTGCTCAAATGCTTTCAGACTAGTGACCAGTAGCCCTGCTTCTCCAGAAGGACGTAGACGGGTATCGACTTCATAGACACGCCCATCCAGTGTTTGTGTGGTCATGAGCGACATAAACTTCTGTGCCACACGCATGGCAAACTCAAAACCGCTAATCGGCTTGAGACCGTCCGTATCTGCCTGCTCACCCATATAATGAATGAAGACTAGATCCAGATCCGAACCATAACCCAACTCAATGCCACCGACTTTGCCATAGCCAATGACGGCAAAAGCCGTATGTTCTATTGAGCAGCGCTGCCCTTCTGCATCCAGCGGAAAACCATGTCGTTTGGCCACAATCTGATAGGCCAGATGCAGCCCAGCATTCACCGAGACTTCTGCAATATCTGTTAAGGCATCCGAGACTTTCATTAAAGGACTTTCTGCCAGTACATCACTGGCAGCTACCGCAAGGACATTGGATTTTTTAAACAGGCGCAGCACTCGCATCTGGTCTTCGACTTGGTCAATTTCAATTCTGAGCAATTGCTGACGCAGGCTGTCTTCCAGATCCTGACGTTTAGGCAATTCGAAATCCATCGACAGGAACTCATCCAGCAATACCGGATAATGGGTAAGTTCCTCACAGATCCAGGGGCTGACAGTCGCCATCTTGACCAAACGCTGTAAAGCACCTTTACTTTCAATCAGCATCACCAGATACACCGTACGACGCATGACTGATTCAACCAATGGCATCAGGCGAACCAGTGCAACTTGCGGTTTATCTGATTCTAGAATCGCCTCTATCAGATAAGGCCAAAACGTTTTTAAACGTTGAATGGCTTTAGCTGGCAATTTTTTTAAGGCATGACCATGCCAGAATTCATGCACCAGATTTTTTGCATGATCATCCAAGACTTCATTCAGCTGTTGTTCCAACTGAGAAAAACTTTTGCCTTGAGGCTCTGGTCCATTTTCCTTGATCAAGTGCTCAAACTGGTAAATCACTTTAGCGCGTTTTTGATCCAGCACTTCCATAAAGGCGGACCAGTCTGCAAAGCCTAAAGTATCCACAATACGTTGACGTAAATCTGGCTCAGTCGGCAAACATTGGGTTTGTTGATCATGCAGCGCCTGAATAGCATGCTCTACCCGACGAAGGAATAAATAGGCATCTTCGAGATCAGTCACCGCCTGTTCATCCAGAAGTTCAGCCTCATCCAGATGATTCAAGCTGACCAGACATTGCCGATCTTGCAGCTCTAACTTGGCTCCGCCATAAATCAGCTGAAAAACCTGCACGATAAATTCAACCTCACGGATCCCGCCTGCCCCAAGCTTGATATCGTCTTCAATATTGCGGCGCTGTACTTCACGCTCAATCATTGCTTTCATTTCACGCATCGCTTCGAAAGCACTGTAATCGACATATTTACGGAAGACGAAAGGACGGGTCATATCCAGCAGTTCATCACCTTCTGGACTCGGATTGACGATGCGGGCTTTGATCCAGGCATAACGTTCCCATTCGCGGCCATGCTGGCTGAGATATTTTTCTAGTGCGGCATGACTGATGGCTAAAGCAGAACCATCACCCCAAGGGCGCAAGCGCATATCGACACGAAATACAAAACCTTCAGCAGTGATATGATCCAGCAGATAGATTAACTTTTGTCCCCATAGGATACAGAACTGCTGAACGTCAATGCATTTACGCCCATCCGTTTCACCCTGTTCATCAAAGGCAAAAATCAGGTCGATATCACTGGAAAGGTTGAGTTCCTGAGCGCCCAGTTTGCCCATCGCAATAATAATAAGATCTTGAACTTTACCGTTATAACCAACTGGCTGACCATATTTGGCGACTAGAGGAATACGGGCAAACTCTTTGGCAGCGCAAATGCAGGCATCGGCGAAATCAGACAGCTCGCGAGTCAGCGTGATGACATTGGTAAGTTGATTGGCATCCTGCCAGATCCAGCGAAACATCAGACGAGCACGTAGAATACGTAAACTACGCATCCACATGGTTTCATCACTGATATTTAATAAATTGGCCTTAATTAAGTTTTGAATCTGTTCAGTGCCGAGTGATCCCTGAAACTGATCAATTGCATAATCCTGATTCAATAGATCTTGATGATTGGCCAATACCTGTTCTGCATACTGACTGGCTCTTAAGGTTTTCTGCAATTGTACCGCGTCCATCACTCGGTGATTCCCTCAAAACTTTTATTTAGTTATAGCAGGAGTTCAGGCCGAGTGGGAACGGTTTTAAAAGAAATTTATGATTTTCAGGACTTTTCAGTATGCAGATCTTCAAGTACCAATGCCTGATGATCATTGGTCACTTTAGGTAAATACACAATAAAGGTGGTTCCAGCGCCTTCTTTAGAATCTACGGCAATCTGTCCATGGTTCAGATCTACAAAACGCTTACATAGTACCAGACCTAGACCTGCGCCTTTCTCATTGTCTGTGCCTTTTAAGCTCACCGTGAGATTTGGTCTAAACAGATTTTCCATCTGTTCTTCAGTCATACCGAGACCAGCATCCTGAACAGTGATCTTGACTTGCTCACCTTCCATTTCAGCAGCCAGAATCACCTGTCCACCCTGATCCACTGGAGTAAATTTCAGAGCATTCGATACCAGGTTCTGCAAGACCGAAGTAATCATGTTGATATCAGCATGTACCTTGATATCTTCAGGAACCTGGTCAATCAGCTCAATATTCTTTTTCAGCGCCAGACTTTTCAGTACATCACAGACAATTTTAGTAGACTGTTTTAATTCATAATTAATCGGATGATAAACAAAACGTCCACCCTCTGCCATCGCCCAGGTCAACAGACTTTCTAACAAGTTATACGTCGATTGAGCCGTATCATATAAATAATCAGAAATACTCTGGATACTGGATTCATCCAGAGTGTCACGTTCCTGCGCCAATACTTCCGAGAAGCCTAACAGGCCATGGAAAGGTGCACGCAGGTCATGAGCAATAATCTGGAAGAATTTGGTTTTACTAAAGTTTTGTGCACATTGTTGTTCGTATAACTCTTTTAGTTCAGTATGCTCTTCATTCAGTTTGACTCGCTTGACTAAAGTTTCAGCAAATTGCTGAACAATAATAATATCTTCCTGATCAAACCCTTCAGTCTGATCATCAAAGAAAACCACCTGCCCTAAAGACTGCCCTTGAGCTGATTTTAAATTAAATGCCACCAGCCGCTGATGGGCGACACCAAGGCTTTTTACGTAATCTGATAATTCTGCATATGCAGGATGATTTTGATCGATCACATCCATTTCTTGTAAATATTTAGGGATGTCCACATTCTGTGGTACGTGTAAACCGCGAAAACCGAGCGGACAGCTGTGCCAGATATAGGGTTCCGTATGGAATCCGATGATACAGGTCTTGGCGCCGAGTACTTTACGCGCGACTTTACAGAAGGTGTCTAATAAATTGTCAGAGGTATAGACACCTAAAATGAGAGATATACGGCACGAGCTTAACTGCTCCGTATTCTGACCGATCTCTAGCAGTTTTAGTTCCATGTCTGCCTCTCTGGATGTTATGGAATAGAGAATAAAAATTACAACCGACTAAATTGATACAATCAATAACAAAGATTCTATATTTACTCAACGTTAAAATCTCATTTATGGACCAAAGGATTTGTTAACTTATTTCTCTAAAGATACATTCATTGTTTCAATGCATTGATATTTAAATATTAAGAATTACTTGAGAAAATATTCTCCTTATAAAAAATTACATATAATTATTTGAAATTCCTGAATTCATTTCAAATTGTTTCGATATCACCTTAATATCCAAATTATACGAAGATAAAAACAGCTCACTTTTCTTCTGATCTTCAGGTAAATAAAAGCCTTTGAATTTTCAAATATATAGATACTACCTATTGTCACTTTCTAGAAAAGTAGAGCGCTGATAATATTAACTTTGACCTAAATCTATTTCTACCTTTTAAATATTCTTAACAATCATAAAATATTGAGAAATTTAAATAGTTTATTTATGCACTAAAACCTATTTCTTAAGTAATCAAAAATATTAAAAGTTTACATTTTTTTACAGTTAACAATGACTTATAGGAACATTCTTGAATTCTTATAAAAAATTAAAATTAATTAGAGTGAATAAAAAAGCGACAAAATGTCGCTTTTCTTTAATTCAGATTACAATCAGTTATCTGAAATCAGGGCAACTTGCTGCACATAGTTAAACAGCTTTTGCTTTGAGGCTGCCACTTCTTCTTCCGGTGCCTGATTTTTTAGATCACGATGCACACGTAAATAATGCTGACGTAAGGTATGACGCTCTGTCGCATTATAGGTTTTGGTAAATTCGTTAATCGCAGGATCACCATCTTTCACGATACGGTCAACCCAACGCTGCAATTGTGCTGTCTTTTTCAAACCCTGTTTCGGAGTCAGATAAGACAGAATCACGGTTTCATTTTCATTACGGAGTAATTTACCAATACGTGAAAATTGACGACGGCGTGCTTCATGTGAACTGATTTGCTGGACATCCAGCAAAGCTTCAATCAGACGCTCTTCAACGGGTAAATTTTTAATTTGTTTCGCACTCAGTTCTGCCAACTGTGCGCCTAAAGCAGCCATACGCTGAACTGCTTTTTTCTGTTCGGTTTTACTTGCGCGTCCCTCTAAAGATTCAAAGTCTTCTTCAGTTAAACTGCTCGGTCGACGTGCCACGATTAATCTGCCTCATAAAATTTTGCCGCAAACAGTGCCTGAATTTCAGATAAAGCCTTTTCCTCATCTGCACCTTCAATCACTAAGCGTAAAGTTGTTCCTTTGCCCGCACCAAGCATCAGCAAGGACATAATATTTTTGGCATCAACCAATTTGTCCGACTTGCCAATCTGGATACTGGAACGAAATTTGGTGGTAACTTCAATGAGTTTACCTGACGCACGCGCATGTAAACCTAGTTTATTAATTACGTCAACAGTCGTATCAATCATGACCAGTGCTTCATTTCTCGGTGGAGGACTTGAATAGACCATTTTGCCTCAAGCGCTTTTTTTAGTCTATCCACAATATAAACAGAACGATGTTGGCCGCCAGTACAACCAATTGAGATGGTCATATAATGACGATGACCCTCAGCAAAGGTCGGCAGCCATTTGTCTAAAAAGTGATAAATATCCTGAAACATGTCTTCGACCTGATCACTTTTCTCCAGGAATTCCTGTACTGATTGATCGAGGCCTGAGTATTTGCGCAGTTCGAGTTCCCAATGCGGATTCGGCAAATGACGGACATCAAAAACATAATCAGCATCCAAAGGAATTCCATGCTTATAGCCAAAAGATTGCAGAATCACAATCAGGTTATCGGTCTGCCCCAGCTTGTACAGCAAGGTATGTTTCAGATCATGCACGCTTTTATCGGTGGTATCGATATGCACTGTGGAACGGAGTTGGATCGGCATTAGCAGGACTTTTTCTTCCTGAATACACTGATGCAGGCTCTTAAAACGAGCAGCCAAAGGATGCGGACGGCGTGATGCACTGAAACGGGCAATCAGCTCCTGATCCTGCGTGGTCAGATAGATGACATCTACCGTACCATGCTGTTGCAACTGTTCAAATACATGGTCGAATTCCTGCAAATCTGCACGGGTACTACGTACATCCACCCCAAGCGCTAACTGTTCCAGATTATTTTCACAATCCAGCTTCGCCACAATTTCAGGAAGTAAGGCCAAAGGCAGATTATCAATACAGTAATAACCCAAGTCTTCAAGTACCTGCAATGCAGAAGATTTACCTGAGCCAGATTGTCCTGTCATAATTAAAATGCGCTTCATGCCTTACGATCCTTTTACTTATCCAGCTGCGTATTTGATCTGCAGATTATCAATCAGACGAGTTTTTCCTAATTTTGCCGCGATCAGAATCACGACATCCTGATTAAACTCATCAATTTTCTGTAATTCCGGTGTACGGGCTTCTACATAGTCCACTACCAGACCTGCATCTGTCAAAGTTTGGCGGATACCTGCCAGTGCTTCCTCCAAAGTTTTACCTGCATGTAACTGCTGCTCAGCAGTTTTCAGACTTTGAAAAATAACCGGTGCTGTCGCACGTTCCTGCTCGCTTAGATAGCCATTGCGTGAACTGAGTGCCAGACCATCTTCAGCACGGGCAATTGGTACACCAATCACTTCCAGCGGAATATTGAGGTCTTGAACAAACTGACGAATCACAGCCAGTTGCTGATAGTCTTTCTGACCAAAGAAGGCATAGTTGGGCTGAACAATATTAAATAATTTAGTCACCACGACCGCTACACCATCAAAATGACCTGGACGCTGTAAGCCGCACAGGTCATTGGTGATACCAGACACACTGATATTGGTTAGACGTGGCTTGTTACCATACATCTGCTCTACCGTTGGGGCAAAGACAATGTCACAACCTACATCTGCCAGTAACTGCTGATCCTGTTCTAAAGTACGTGGATAATTATCAAAATCTTCATTTGGTCCAAACTGGATCGGATTAACGAAAATACTCACAACAACGACATCACACAGTTTACGCGCCTCACGCACCAGATTCAGATGCCCCTGATGCAGGTTACCCATGGTCGGGACAAAACCAATAATTTTACGCGCAGAACGTGCAGGATTGAGCGAAGCAGATAATCCTTGGATGGTTGTTTCTGTTTTCATGTTACAACTCGACTTGGAATGTTTGTTCAGGTGCTGGGAATGAACCATCTAACACAGCCGCATGATAGGCCTTAAATGCATCCAGAATTGCAGTCGCACCAGACTGTTCTTTCATAAAGTTACGTACAAATTTTGCGGTGTGGCCAAAGGTCAGACCGAGCATGTCCTGAACGACCAGTACCTGACCATCAGTGGCTGCCCCTGCTCCAATGCCAATCACCGGAATATGCGGGAATAGTTCAGTAATTTCCTGACCCAATTGTGCAGGCACACATTCCAGTAACAACACTGCTGCACCGGCTTCAACCACCGCCTTACAGTCAGCAATCAGTTGATCGGCCGCTTCACGGGTACGAGCCTGTAGCTTATAGCCACCAAAGACATGCACCGACTGTGGAGTGAGACCCAAGTGAACACAGACTGGAATCCCGTTACGGGTTAGAATCTGAACGGTTTCCGCCAACCAGGTACCACCTTCCATCTTGACCATTTGTGCACCGGCTTGCATCACCGTTTTTGAGCTTTGTAACGCATCATTCAGAGTGGCATAACTCATAAATGGCAGATCAGTCATAATCAGTGCATGCTGATTGCCACGGCGAACCGCTGCGGTATGGTAAGCCATATCTTCTACAGTCACAGGCAAGGTTGAATCACGACCCTGAATCGACATACCCAAAGAGTCGCCAATCAGAATACTGTCAACTTCAGCAATTTCCATGGCTTTGGCCATACTGGCATCATAGCAAGTCAGGCAAGAAAATTTGCGTCCTTCCGCTTTATATCGTCTTAAATCACTGAGACTGATCATGAAGATGTTCCTCTATTATTGAAGTTCTCTCGAACATGCCAATAATTAAAAATTAAATATTTGCCCAATTCGTGCGATCAAAAACCCTTAAGGTTGATTGCTTGACGATGTCCAGGTCTTTTAATGTATTTCCATTGAGCTGCAAGTTGGCATCAATATCCAGTAATGGCACCAATACAAAATCACGTTCCAGCACGCCCACATGCGGTACGGTTAACCGTTCATTTTGAATCTGCTCATCACCGTAAATGAGCAGATCCAGATCCAAGGTACGCTCACCCCAATGGCGTAGACGTACACGCCCAGCCTCCTGTTCGAAGGTTTGCAAACGATCCAGCAGATCCAGCGGTGCTAGATCCGTAATTAACTGTACGACAGCATTAAAATAATTGGGCTGATCTTGTGGCCCCATAGGTGGGCTTTGATATAGATGCGAGGTTTTGACCTGTCCCAGACTTGCCAGCTTTTGCACGGCTTCAGCCAGAATCTGGCGTGAATCGCCCAGGTTACTTCCTAAACCGATATAGGTCACTGTCATTGTGTAGGCCCAAAAATAACCTGGCTTAAATCACGCTGCACCCGTTTACGCTTGGTAATTGGATGGTCTGCACCAATGTCACCGCTGGCACCGGCCGCCACATGAGAAACCGGTTTGCTACGCTCATTCTCAAATTTGGCTTTACGCGCACGACGGCTACGTGGTTCCGGCTCATTCACCAGAGGTTCAATCTCGGTTACTACATCTTGTGCAGCCAGACGCTGTTCCAGATGTTCTTCCTGAGAAGCCTTGCGACGGCTCTTGGCACGCTGACGATTATATTGGGCAATGGCACGCTCTTTTTCATCGCTGCTCATTTGCTGATAGGCTTCCCACCAACTTCCCATGCCCTGTGCAGTTTCATCGCCTGATTTTTCACGCAGCAACAAAAAGTCAAAGCCGGCACGGAAACGTGCATGACCTGATAATGCTTCAATTTGCTGTGGTTTTGGATTGAGCAAGCGGGTTTGCATTTCCCAGACTTCACGAATGAAAGTTTCCGCAAAGCGTGGAATCACGGTACGAGTGGCCTGACGTTTCAGTACATCCAGTCCTGCCTGCGCACGTGCTTCCGCCGGCACTACACCTTTGGACAGATAGAAATCACAGCGCTCCAGGAACGGTTGCCACAACAATACCGCATAGAAGAAAGCCGGGTTGATGGTCTTGCCAATTGAAATACGCTGATCGGTATTTTTCGCTGCCAGTTCAATAAATGCAGTAATGTTTGGTTTGATATCCGCAAACAGCTGACGCCAGATGCCAAAATCGATCAGCATTGGCATCACACGATTCAGATGTCCCATAGTGAATAGCTTTTGCGATTCATCATAGAGACGGTGTGGAGACACATCACGTAGAAGCTGGGTCATTTCCGGAGTGAAAATATCCAGAATGGCTTCATCAATACTGAAATTGAGTTTGGCTGCAAAACGTAAAGTTCGCAGCATCCGAACCGGATCTTCCTCAAATCTTAAAGTCGGATCACCCAGTAAACGCAGTGTTTTATGTTTAATATCATCTACTGCATTGCAAAAATCCAGCACGATACCTTTGCGTGGCTGATAATACATGGCATTGATTGAAAAATCTCGACGAGCAAAATCCTGCTCAATGGTGCCCCAGTTATTATCGCGCAGGATCATCCCTGCTGCAGAGGTCACCGCTTTTTTAGGAGGCGCACGGAAAGTTGCCACTTCAACCAGTTCACGGCCCGAATAGACATGCGCCAGCTCGAAACGTCGTCCGATAATCCGACAACGCCGTCCGAACACTTCTTTAACCTGAGCTGGTGTAGCATTGGTCACTGCATCGAAATCTTTGGGATTTAAACCCAGCATCAGATCCCGGACACCACCACCTACGATATAAGCTTCATAGCCTGCCTTAGTTAAGGCATCAATCACATCGAGAATATAAGAAGGTAATTGAGCGGTTGATAAACCACATTTTGACGCGCGCAAAGTTTGCAAAAGACGCTGTCTCCTACGTCTGAACGTAAAATTCTAAGATGACGCTAATCATATCGCTTACACCGCTAAAGGGCAATTTGATTATGTCATTCTCATGGTTCAGATGGATGGCTTATTTACGCTAAATTCAGCAGGGTTACAAAGCCAGTCTATCCTTGTTTTTGGCAAATAAGGCCGGCCCGATTCCTTTGACCTGTTGAATATCTTCAATTGTTTTAAATTTACCGTTTTTCTGCCGGTATTCAATGATCGCTTCCGCTTTCTTCTGCCCGATGCCATTTAACTGCTGTAACTGCTCGATACTGGCCTGATTCAAGCTAATTTTATCAGTAGCTGAAGAGGCGGATAATGCAGGTTTAGCCAGATAATGATTGTTTTCAGAAACGGGGGTAGCAGCAGCAATTTTCTTCTTCAGGCGTGCATCATGCTGCTGCTGACGTACTTTCCATTCTGCATAATCGGTTGCAGTTGCATGTACTGTTTCAATTGAAGTATAGGCCAGCCAAATGCCTAGCAGGACAGTATTAATCCATGCCGGACCTATGCGATGTTGTACTTTGTTCATGAGCGGCTCTTTGTTTTAATTCTAATTTGGCCTGTTCCCAGAGCTGATCCAATTCAGCCAATGACAGGCTTTCCAGGTTGAGTTGCTGTTGTTCTGCCTGATCTTCCATCAGGGCAAAGCGGGTCCGGAATTTATGGATTGTGCCCAATAATGCCATCTCGCTTGAGACACCAAGTTTACGACCAACATTCACCAGTGAAAATAAGCAGTCGCCAAATTCTTCGAGTATTTCATCGGAATTTTGTCCAGCAACGGCTTCTTTTAGCTCATCCAGTTCTTCTTCCAGCTTGCCATAGGCACCCGCGACATCTGGAAAATCAAAGCCGATTTTGGCGACATTTTTCTGGATCTCATCCGCCTGTTGCAGTGCGGGTGCATGCTTAACCTCATCCAAACGTGAACGTGGCTTACCCTGTTTTTCTTTCTGCTTGATTTCTTTCCAGAGCACCGAGACATCTTCAGGGCTCAGCTGTGCAAACTGTTCCGCCTGAAACACATGCGGATGACGACGGATCAGTTTATCGGTAATCGCCTGCACCACATCCTGAAAATCAAAAGCGCCCTGCTCGCTATACATTTGTGACTGAAATACGACCTGTAAGAGCAAATCACCCAGTTCATCCCGCACCTCATCAGCTTGGCCAGAACGCACCGCTGCTTCAACTTCATAGGCCTCCTCAATCGCATATTTGGTCAGAGATTCGGGAGTTTGCTGCCGATCCCATGGACATTTTTCACGTAACTCACGCATGACTTGGAGTAATTGTTCCACTGTAAAACCTCTTCTTTACCAAATAGCCGCATTATTTTGCCTGTTTCTTGCTATGCTCAAGAAAAAAAGACAATAAGGAGATCAAGCACATGCACAGTATATTGATTAGTGGTGCAGCACAAGGAATTGGTGCCGCGACAGCTAAGCTATTTTACCAGCAAGGTTATAAAGTCGGAATTTATGATATTAATCATGAACAGGCAGAACAATTGGCCCAGCAACTCGGTGAACATGCCAAAGCCGGCTTTCTGGATGTAACCGATTATACTTCATGGGAAAGAGCCTTATCTGAATTCGCATCCTGGGCCGGTGAAATCAATATTCTGGTAAATAACGCCGGAATTTTATATTCCGGTCCTTTTGAAGAAACCAATATTACAGATCACCATCGTACCCTTGACGTGAATATCAAAGGCGTCCTGAATAGCTGTCATGCTATGCTGCTTTGCCCTATTTAAAGCAGGCTTCCTTTGCTCGGGTCATTAACCTATCTTCAGCATCAGCGATTTATGGCCAAGCGGATCTGGCTTCCTATGCAACCAGCAAATTTGCGGTTCGTGGTTTGACTGAAGGCTTGGATATTGAATGGCAAAAATATAGCATTCGGGTATTCGATGTGATGCCGCTTTTTGTTAGCACTGCAATGGTGAAAGATATGCAGGCTGAAAGTATCAAAAAAATGGGCGTGCATCTAAAAGCTGAGGATGTAGTGCAGGATATTTTCAAACTGGCACAGCTAAAAGATTCAATTTGGCAAGTGACGCATCATCCGGTCGGATTCAAGAGTAAGTTTTTATTTCACTTATCTCGAATAAGTCCACAGTTCGTTAACCGGCTGAGTAATTTAATGATTGCCAAACAATAAGAAATATTTTGGGCTTACTCTACTTTTAAACAGCTTGATGAATCTGAATCGCTGGAAATCTTAGGCCTTTACAGGAATGCTCGCTTTGCCAGGCCACAGTGAGCATGCAACCCGCTAAGATATAGTTTTGATAGGCATAAATTCCAATTTCTGGATGTTCACAACGTCCTCCATCCTGATGTGGATGAATCTGGGTATTCAGCTCATTCAGGTTTATCCGGATTCCAAGTCCTGACGCTTTTAGGACTGCCTCCTTGGTGGTCCAGACTTTAAACCAGTATTCAGGATCATAATGTAATGCTTGCCACTGTTTCAGCTCTTCAGGATGAAAAGCATGTTGGGCTAAGGCTTCAAAACGTACATTTCGATTAAGTTCTTCGATATCGATCCCCAAATTCTGAATACTTTTGCTTGTTGCTAATGCATAGAAGTTTTGGCTATGAGTATGATTAAAGCCAAAGTCTGGATAGGCCGGAAGATAGGGTTTGCCGTATTCGGTGGCAGCAAAATCTGAAGACTGGACCGGTCGATTGAGTTGTTTTGAAAGTAACTGATTACGATAGTTATAAATTAATTGTTTACGCTGCTGAATATAGGTTTTCCGATCTAAGTCTTGTAAATGTCTAAATCGTGGTGCCAGCGCAATCCAATCAATATGAATAATAAACTTCAAAAATAGTCGCCCTTATAAAAAATGTTACTTTTAGGGCTTTCAGTATAAATCAACCTGATTGCCTCTCTGACAAACTATAGCTAATATCTTAAAATATATTTTAATAAAACTTAAATAAAACAATAAAATATACTGTAAATCAAAATAAATAATTGAGCTTTCAAGCTATTTTTAATTGAATAAAAAATAGTTACAATCCAACTACAATTTTATACATAGAAAAAACAGAGGGTCATATCTTTAAGCAAATCATACTCAGTACTGCAATTGCTGCACTATCATTTTCAACACAAGCTGGCTCTTGGCTAGAAGCTGCTACTGCAGTTATGGGAGCTAGAAACGGCGCAATCATGGATCAGGCTGAAGCAAATATGGAGCGTAGCCGCGCACAGGCGAATGCTGCTGTTGCACGTGCAGACCGTGCTTATGCTTCCAATTATAATAATGCTTCAAATCAAAATAACGGTGTCTACTCAACAACATACTTAAAAGGATTAGATTGTACAGATTTGGCAGTAGAAGCGCGCAGCTTTGAACGCACCTTAGAAGCAAGTCAAAATGCACTCAACCAGGCGAATGCTCAAGCCAATAATCCTGTTTCTAAATTGGCAGGTATTGCAAGTGGTGCATTATCTGCTTTTGCAGGTCAATCACAAACAGTTGCGCACGCAACTGAAATTACCAATGCTTTTACTGGCAATAACAATCAAAATAATATTGCTGCTTCTCAAGCCGATGCTGACGTAGCTTTAGCTAATCTTGAAAATATCCGTATTTATCAAAAAGCAAAAAAATGCTCAATCTAAAATATGAATAAATAAAAAAGCCTGCTTTTGCAGGCTTTTTTATTTAAATATGGCAATTAACCACGTTTAAATTTTTTCTCGGCTTTCTTGAATTTTTGTACATAACGACGGCGACGCGCAGCAGTACGTTCATCCAATTGTGACTTACGGCCTTCAAACGGGTTCTCTGAGGTTTTAAATTCAATTTTTACCGGTGTACCTTCAAGTTTGTACACTTTACGGAATACGTTTTCTAGGTAGCGGCGATAGTCCGCAGGTGTCTTATCTACCTTATTACCGTGAACCACGATGGTCGGTGGATTCTGTCCGCCCATATGCGCATAACGCATCTTGATACGACGACCTTGTACAGTAGGTGGTTGGTGCGCTTCAGTGGCATCATTCAGGATCTGGGTCAACTTCGCTGGTGATACTTTCAGATGTGAAGAATCATAAGCACGGTGAATCGATGGATACATCTCCCCGACCCCTGTACCATGTAACGCAGAAATCAGGTGGATTTTAGCCCAAGGAATAAAGTCAAAACGACGCTCTACATCGAGCTTACATTGTTTACGATCATATTCAGACATGTTGTCCCATTTATTGATCGCAATCACCATGGCACGGCCAGCTTCCAGCGCATAACCGATCAGGTGCAAGTCCTGCTCTACAATGCCTTCACGAGCATCCACCACGATCACCACTACGTGCGCGTCTTTCATCGCCTGTAAGGTTTTCACAATTGAGAATTTCTCAATCATTTCATCAACCTTACCTTTACGGCGTACCCCAGCGGTATCAATCAGGGTGTATTGACGACCATCACGCTCAAAAGGAATATAGATCGAGTCACGCGTCGTTCCTGGCTGGTCAAACGCTACAACACGCTCTTCACCCAATAGACGGTTTACCAGTGTCGATTTACCTACGTTTGGACGACCAATAATTGCAAGACGTAGACCAGTATTCTTGTCATGTTCTTCCGGACTTTCATCTTCAGGCACACCTTCAAGTACTTCTTCCAGCATTTGCTGTACGCCACGGCCGTGGCTGGCAGCAACCTGCATAGGCTCACCCATACCGAGTTTATAAAACTCAACCAGAGCAGCTTCAGCATGTACACCATCAACTTTGTTAGCTACAAGGAAAACTTTCTTGCCCAAAGTACGCAGTTCACGAGCGATCTGTTCATCAGATGCCAGTAATCCGGCACGTGCATCGACCACAAAAATGATCATGTCAGCTTCATGGATCGCGGTTTTAGACTGCTCAGCCATGTAGGAGTCAATACCACCTTCATTTTCACCGATACCACCGGTATCTACGACAATGAAAGATTTGTTTTGATAGATCGCATCACCATATTTACGGTCGCGTGTCAGACCTGCAAAGTCTGCCACCAATGCGTCACGGCTCTTGGTTATCTGGTTAAACAGAGTTGATTTTCCGACGTTCGGACGACCAATGAGCGCAATTACGGGTTTCATAGATTAACCTTTATTCAATATCAGGCTGTCTAAAAATGGCCTGAACATCAGAAAGTTTTGGAAGAAAAAGGGAATAGGATTAAAGCCTAAAATAAATAAAAACACGGGGCATTGAATATTCAATCACCCCGCGTAAAAAATACGGTTGGCTTATTTTAGCATAAGCCAAACAAAAATTAACGATTCTGCCAGATGCTTAATGCACCCTTGCGAGTCGAAACATAGAGCTGGTTGTCAATTACGCGTAAATGACGCACTTCACCAGAAGTTTTAGCACGGCCAATAATCTGTCCTGTTGATGGATCTAACAGGTGCAGTACTCCGTCCAGATCACCTACGACAAGTTCAGTTCCAAGCATTACCGGATTGCTCAGCTGACGATTCAACAACTGGTCATTTTCCCATAAAGGCTGGCCAGTGGTAATTTCATAAGCGCTGATTTTACCATCGGTTTGGGCAACAAACACGCCATTACCAACCACTTCCGGTCGCTGGATACTGCTAGCATCTTCACTCCAGATTACCTGTTGTGAAGCCAGATCAAATACAGTCACCTGACCTTGATAGCTAGTGGTCACAATAAACTGACCTGCTACGACAGGATCACCGTCAATATCGATCAAACGCTGAATGTCCGAACGACCATCAGAAATCGCAACACGGCGCTGCAATTTAGGCACACCACTTAGGGCATCGATTGCATAAATATAAGCATTTGAAGTCGCAATCAATACATTACGTGCATCTAAAGGCACTGGAGCCGCCATGCCACGCAGGCTAAACTGGACATTCGGTAAATCGTAGGTCCATACCTGAGCGCCTGAAGCCACTTCGTGGGCATATACAGTACCATCATTAGTAACAGTAATTACGCGACCTGCATGAACCAGTGAAGGCGCCAAAATGGCACCAGTCAATTGTGCAGTCCAGCGTTGTTCACCAGTCTGCTGATCTAGTGCGATCAGTTGGCCTTTATTACTGCCAACCACCACGATCCCATCAGCGGCTTCAACGCCAGAGCTTAAAGTATCTTTGCTGACTTTTTTCTGCCACAGGCGCTGCTTGCCATTAAAAGCAGTGACTTCACCCTTAGGGTCGATCGCAAATACGACTCCGTTATCCGCATCCAGACGTAAACGTAGCGGATCAGCCTTCTCTGTTGAAGAAACACTGGTCGAAAATACAGGAACAAGTGTTTTAGTCTGACTGATTTTTGGAAGTGGATTCGGTTTTACTTCTGGTACTTTATTGGTCTTACCCGCACAGCCAGCGAGTGCAAGAGTTAAAACAGTTAAAGCACAGGTGATTTTATATGTTCTGTTCATTCAGCTTCTTCCACTTGTGTTTCTATAATTGGGCGTTCGATTTCCGGGTCATCGACCAACACGCCTACGCTTTCGAGCTTAATTTGTAAAATTTGACGTTCTTCTTTACGTTCAATCAAAGCATCCCATGCACTTTGATATACTTTTTTGGCATTTTCAATATCATTTTTGGCAACATAGATATCGCCACGAGCTTCATCAGCGGTTGCTTTAAATGCAGGTTCAGTGACTGCATCTAAAGTTTTCAGGGCTGCATCATATTTTTTCTGTGCTAATTGTGCATAAGCCAGACGCAATTTAACAACCTGAACTAGGCCTTTATCGTCAACTTTAGAGTTTTCAACTTTTTGCAATGCTTTCTCAGCGGCAGCATAATCTTGCTTGTCATAAGCCAGTTTCGCCATGACCAGCTGGGTTTGAATCGCTTGGGCCGAATCCGGTGCTTCTTTAACAATCTTGTCTGCAGTTTCAGACAGCTTGGCAAAAGCATCACCATCTGCAGCCTGTGCTTCATCCATCAATTGCTGAACCTTGGCAGTCTGCATTTGCGATTCTGCCAAGTTTTTCTTCTGCCAATATTCCCATCCGAAAAAGGCAATCAGCGCAACCAGAATCCCGATAATGATCGAAGAACCATACTTCTTCGTGAAGGATTTCAAACTTTCAAGTTGTTCATCATCAGTCATTGCGCTCATGCGATTACCTTTTTCCTAATGTTTTATCGATTATTTTGAAGAAATTTTAGTACTGAAAAATGCGACAAAGTCAGCAAATGGCACAGTAGATTGCTCTGCAGTCGCCAGCTCTTTCACCGTAAAGCTTTGTGTTTCAAGTTCACGCTCACCGATAATGGCTGCATATAAAGCACCGGCCTGATCGGCTTTTTTCATTTGCGATTTCATTGAACCCTGAGAGCCGACTTTCAGACGAATATTACTGCCTGCAGCTTCCAATTGATCACGAATCTGTTCAGCCAATACCAGTGCTTTACCTTGAGAAGCAGGATCGGCAACCAGGAATACTTCGCAATCACGTACTGGCGTATTGTCTTCCACCTGTTCCAGGAGAAGCAATAATCGCTCCATCCCCATCGCGAAACCAACTGCAGGCACAGATTGATCCGCTTTGCCTTTCAATTGACCGACCAAGCCATCATAACGACCACCAGCACACACAGTACCTTGCGAACCTAAGTGAGTAGTGGTCCATTCAAATACGGTTTTGTTATAGTAGTCCAGACCACGTACCAGTTTCTGATTGATGACGAAGCTAATACCGGCATCTGACAAATACTGTTGTAACTGGTTAAAGTGTGCCAGTGTTTCTTCACCCATAAAGTCGTGAAGTTTTGGCGCATTTTCTAGAATGCTTTGAGTTTTGGCATCTTTGGAATCCAGAATACGCAGCGGATTAGTCGTCAGACGACGTTGAGAATCTTCATCCAGATCCGCTTTATGCGCTTGCAGGAACTCTACCAGTGCCGCACGATACGCTGCACGTTCATCAGACTCGCCCAGTGTATTCAGTTCAAGTTGAACTTTGTCAGCAACGCTCATACGTTTCCAAAGGCGCGCAGTCATCAGAATCAGCTCTGCATCTTGATCAGGTGTTGCCACACCAAAGGTTTCCACACCAAACTGGTGGAACTGACGATAACGGCCTTTTTGCGGTTTTTCATAACGGAACATCGGTCCGATATACCACACTTTCGGTGTTGCACCACGAAGCAGGTTATGTTCCAGCATCGCACGTACACAGCCCGCTGTTCCTTCAGGACGTAAAGTCAGAGACTCAGGCGGATTACCTTTGTCCAGGAAGGTGTACATTTCTTTTTCAACGATATCTGTGGCATCACCGATCGAACGTTTAAACAGATTGGTCTGTTCAACCATCGGCAAACGGATCTGTTGATAGCCATAGGCATCCATCAGACCTGACAGATGCTGTTCAAGACGTCTCCAAGCTGGGGTTTGCGTTGGGAGAATGTCATTAAAACCTTTGATTGCGACGATTGAACTCATGATCTACTCAGAAAAACTTGTGCGAATAATTTCTTTTGATTTGGCTTCTTCAAGCTCGGAAACACGTTGACGAACCATTGATTCGATTTCATCAACCAGTTGATTGGTATCGATTAAATGACTCTTTTCACCATTACGATACACCAGTGAGCGCGGACTTGCACCTACTACACCAATATCGGCTTCTTTGGCTTCACCCGGACCATTCACTTTACAGCCAATCACAGACACATCCATCGGAACACGGACATCTTCCAGACGTTCTTCAAGGGTCTGCATTACTTTAATCACGTTAAATTCCTGACGTGAACAGCTTGGGCAGGCAATGAAGTTAATTCCATTAGAACGAAGACCCAGCGATTTCAGGATATCAAAACCAATCTTGATTTCTTCTTCAGGCTCGGCTGCCAGAGAAATACGCATGGTATCGCCAATGCCTTCCATCAGTAGACCGCCAAGAGCAATCGCTGATTTTACTGAACCGGTACGATACACACCCGCTTCAGTCACACCCAAGTGCAGTGGATTATCAATCTGTTTAGACAGCAGACGATAAGCATCCATAGTCAAAAACACATTTGAAGCTTTAACCGATACTTTAAATTCATGGAAATTCAGACGATCCAGAATGTCGATATGACGCATCGCAGATTCCAGCAATGCTTCACCTGTTGGCTCGCCATATTTTTTCTGGATATCTTTTTCCAGTGAACCGGCATTCACGCCAATCCGCATAGAAATGTCATTATGACGTGCTGCTGCCACGACTTCACGAATCTTGGCTTCCGAACCGATATTCCCCGGGTTAATACGCAGACAGTCTGCACCCAGATCAGCAACAGCCAGCGCAATTTTATAGTCGAAGTGAATATCTGCGACCAGTGGTACGTCAACTTGCTTACGAATTTCACCAAATGCGGCCGCTGCTTCCATACTTGGAACAGAGACACGCATGATGTCTGCGCCTGCATCCACACAACGCTGAATTTGAGCAACAGTTGCTGCGACATTGCAGGTTTCAGTATTGGTCATTGACTGAACAGTGATCGGTGCATCACCACCGACATAGACAGAACCGACACGGATTTTACGTGTTGGACGGCGCTGAATTGGATTTACGATCATGATTTCGCCCTATCTGCTCACCATTAACGTGATAAACGGAAATCTGCTTTTCCGTTAACCGTATAAGGTGACAATGCAATACTTTCATTATTTAAACTGAGTGATACTGCTGTCGCATCATCCAGTCGGATCTGGAATGGCGCTTCACCGTTCAGCTCTATAGTAGACGCCTGACGACCAGTGGCCAGCACGTTACCACCTGCATCTACAATATGCACAGAGGTCGGACGGCTAAAATCAAGCTTGAGCTGATCACCGGACATGGCAGCACCGGCATCCAGATTTAAAATTTCGACATCAGAAGAGGTGTCCGCAACTTCGGCACTATTCTCGCTGCTCTCTGACCAGTTCTGGATCATGGCGACCAGTGCACCCAAGATCAGTACTATAACCAGTGCAATCAGGCCACGCTTTAACCATTTGCGGTTACGATCACGTTTTGAACCTGGCAATTTACCCATGATCTTGATTGGAGAATCTTTCAGGGCGTGCGTTGCAACCATACCGGTATCATTGGCATAAATTTCATCAAAACGCTGAATCAGGCTAGAAGCATCGACACCGAGATATTTGGCATAGGTGCGGTAATAGCCCTTGATAAAGGTCGCTTCAGGCAAAGATTTATAATCATCCTTTTCCAAGGCATTCAGGGTCTTTACCGGAATATTGAGTTCTTTGGCAATGTCTTCAAGCTCACGTTGCTGATTAATACGAATCTTGCGTAAGTACTCACCTGGACGCTGAACATTTCCTAACGCGTTTGGAGCTACGCTCGAATTATTCGAATCTGAATTAGGATTTACTTCCATACGGCCTCAGTACTGTACTGTAATTGCAAATAACGTTGGTATTCCGGGCTTTCAGGGAACAATGCACGTAATTGATTGACCAATACCTGCATGCCTAACTGATCGCCACTGGCACGCGCAGTGCGAATGCCAATCCAGAGCGCACGGGCACTCTGGTTTTTCTGCCCCGCGCCACGTACAAACTGTTCATACATTTGAGTCGCGGCCGGGAACTGCTGGTTCAGATAAAAAATTTCTGCCAACTCTAACATTGATATATACGAAGCGCGATTAGCCTGTAGTGCCTGTTTGAATGATTTTTCAGCATTCACCAAATCACCCTGTTTCAGGTAAATCCGTCCCATATTTTCAAGGGCACGAAATCGCTGGTCATAACCTAAAGTTGCGCCGGCAATTTCGAACTGCTCGATCGCATCTTTATAGCGCTCAAGCTGATATAAATAGGTGCCGTAGTTATTTCGTGCCTGGGCATTTTTGGGATCTGCCGAAATTGCACGCTTGAAATAACCTTCGGCCTTTTCAAGATTAGGTTTGCTGCCTTCCTGCTGAAGCAGCACGCCCATCATCATATTGGCTTGCGAATCACGCGGATTAGTTTCCAGTGCCTGATCCAGCGCACGTTTAGCTGAATCCAGATCACCGTTTTTAAGATATTCAACCGCCAACTGAGTACGAACCTTGGTGGCTTTTTCCGGGTCCTTCTGACCCAGATCTGGCGTTTGACACGCAGTTAAAACCAAAGACCCACATACTACTGAAACCAAAGCAAGTTTAGATGTCAGATTACTCAATTGGCGACCTCTTGTTATCCTTGTGAGCGCATAATCTCGTTGGACTGCGCAATTTTCTTTTTCCACTGTTCCGCACGACGGGTACGGTCAGCGACTTGTCCTACCAGTTGTCCACACGCAGCGTCGATATCATCACCACGTGTCTGACGAATCGTACACACAAAACCGGCATCAGACAAAGTTTTTTGGAAAGAAATAATCCGGTTACGGCTTGAACGGCCATATGGCGCATGCGGGAACGGGTTAAATGGAATCAGGTTAATCTTGCTTGGCAGATCTTTGAGCAGCTTGATCATCTGCTGGGCATGTTCAGGCTTGTCATTTACGCCATCCAGCATTACGTATTCGATGGTTACGTGCTTACGCGCACTTTCATTACCATCTTTAGTGATATAACGCTGACAAGCGGCAATAAGCTGCTCTAGCGGATATTTTTTGTTGATTGGCACCAGTTCATTACGCAGTTCATCATTGGTTGCGTGTAATGAGATCGCCAAAGCCACATCAATATCTTGTGCCAACTGGTCAATTTTCGGCACGACACCAGACGTTGAAAGCGTCACGCGGCGTTTAGACATGCCATAAGCAAAATCGTCCAGCATAATGCGCATAGAATTTAATACAGCGTCATAGTTCAGCAATGGCTCGCCCATACCCATCATCACCACGTTGGTCACTGAACGCTCACGCTCAGCCACAGGCACTTCTTCCATATAGGAGTAGTTTGCCATCCACAACTGACCGATGATTTCAGCTTGAGTCAGGTCACGCTGGAAACCTTGCTTACCGGTTGAACAGAATGAACAGTCCAGGGCACAGCCTACTTGTGAAGAAATACACAGGGTCTTACGTGAGCCGGTCTTGTCTTCTGCCGGAATCAGGACAGTTTCAACCAGAGAGCCGTCACCATCACCGACACGGAATACCCATTTACGGGTACCGTCTTTGGAATAGTTTTTATGCACCACTTCTGGCGCTTTAATTTCACAAATCTTTTCCAGTTTTTCACGCAGCTTGCCTGAGATATTGGTCATCTCGGCAAAATCAGTCACGAAATACTGATGAATCCATTTCATCACCTGACCGGCACGGAACTTCTTCTCGCCCATATCTTCGAAGAATTTTTCCATTTGCGGACGTGACATGCCTAGTAAGTTCACTTTTTCCACAGAATTTTGCTGTGCAGGAGTGGACGGAGATTGTTGCTGTGCATCAGAAACTGCTGATGTAGCGACCACTTCAGTACTCATGTGTATACCTAAACCATGTCTAAAGATGAAAGGAGAAGCTCAATATCTGAGCAAAGAATTATTCAGAGAATAAAAAAACCAGATAAGTATAATAACACTTATCTGGTTTGAATACTGCGTATTAACGAGTACGTGGAGCAATCTCAGTTTGCGCGAAGAAGTAGTTAATTTCGCGGTCAGCAGATGCTACAGAGTCAGAACCGTGAGCAGCGTTTTCGTCGATGCTTACAGCGAAGTCTGCACGGATTGTACCAGGAGCAGCTTCTTTAGGGTTAGTCGCGCCAAGGATGTCACGGTGAGCAAGAACAGCGTTTTCGCCTTCAAGAACTGAAACAACAACTGGACCAGAAGTCATGAATGCAACTAGGTCACCGAAGAAACCACGTTCTTTGTGCTCAGCGTAGAAGCCTTCAGCTTCAGCTTGAGTCAGGTGTTTCATTTTAGTCGCAACGATTTTAAGACCTGCTTTTTCGAAACGAGCAAAGATGTCACCGATGTGGTTTTTAGCAACTGCGTCTGGTTTTACGATAGATAATGTACGTTCAATAGCCATGATTGGCTCCTTAAGTCAATTGTTGACATGAAAATTTGCCGCATTATACCGAATAATGGACTTTTTTCTGCCTTTAAACTGTAAAAAAATTGCTTTTTTCAATTGGCAATTAACGTGCTTCGTCAATCCATGCCATTTGAATGGCTTCCAGAAGCCCTTCGGTTGATTTGGTTGGATCATCTTCAAAATCAGGAAGTGCACATACCCAGGCATGCAGGTCAGTAAAGCGAACCCATTGCGGATCCACGTCTGGATGCGCTTCATACAATTCAATCGCGATATCGAGGGTATCAGTCCAACGTAAACCCATGTCTATTCCTAAGCCTATTTACTGTGATGTAGTACTTTAGCAAATCTGCAAATTTCTGCGAGCCTTTGCCAGATCATCTCGTAATTTTTTACAACATGATATTAAAAAAAGGTGCCGTAAATACAATCATGGTGGCTACCAGTGCGCCCAATATGGCTCCTACCGCCACATCACTCGGATAATGCAAGCCTAAAACCATTCGAGAGATCGCCACCAGAATGGCAAATGGCAACATTAAAAACAGCAAGAAAGGTACGATATAACCCAGTACGATTGTGACCATCACCGCATGCAAGGTATGTCCCGAAGGAAAACTAAAATGGTCCAGCGGATGCTCACAAAGCCGAATCACCTGATGCACCTGGTAAGGACGTGGCCGTACTGTTTTGGTTTTTAAGAGTTTATAAATCAGGGTCCCAACCATACTGCCAAACACCAGATAAACAATCTGTAAGGTATACATCAGACCCTGAATCAGCCAGACGGCAATGAGCATCAAATACCAGAATACGCCATTGCCCAACCGGCTAATGATTTTAAAAAAAGCCGCAATGCGTTCTGAATGTGAAAAATGATTAAGATAAATACAGCCTTTTAAATCAATTTCTAAAAACTTTAATTTTGCATTCTGAAATTTCATTGTAGAGCTCTTATTGTTTTATGCCCTGCATTTCAGGTTTTGTACGACTGAAAAATAGAGCTTGTTCAAATTGACGCATGAGATAATCGCTATTCACCTTTTTTAGTTTCTTAATACCTGCATCCTTCTGTAATCGTTATAAATCGCCTAATTCAAACATCTAACAGATGAATTCTTACTACTATCCCAACCTACTCAGCCAACTTTTCCGATCATGTTGCAGCTGTAAACAAGTACATCCATGATCATTAGCGATCATTGCTCCACCGCTGGCCATCGCCTCCTGCACTATATTTTCTAAGCTTTCAATCCGACCTATCCCTGAACTGTTAATAGATAATTTATTTATACTGGTATTCAGTGAAATAAGTCTGAATTACCACATTCAATTCATTCTTTGAGAATAATTATCTAGCCTTTAACAAAACCTGAGAAGGATCGAATGTGCTTCGAGTATAGTGCAGTTATAGCGCCCAAGACTTTGGTGAAAATGTATCTGGAAGCCGCTTCTTGCCTTGCTCTTACTCAAAATTTGGTTATTTCAAAGCATTTAAAAGTTAAAGAGATATAACTATCCATACTTTTGATCAAGTATGAAATTAAGGTGTGACTGTTTTATGAATTGATTTATGGGAGCTGAATATTTCTTACATTATTAAACTTGCTGATGCTTTACGCCTGTTCTATCTGCCTTTTCAATTTCTTTACTATACTTCTGCTCAACTAATAACCGATTAAATACCTGATTCATGCCGATGGATTCAACTTATAAAATAATTGCCATTTTGGGATATGATTTATTTTTTGAGATCACCTTTTATCCTCAAATTCCCAGTCAGGCAACAAATCTACTCCAAACAATAAACATAAAATTGGAATTAAGACAGCTAACAATAAACTTAATGAAAACCAGCTAAATCCCCAATACATCACGATAAATAATCGTTTGGATTTGTTGCTATAAAGTTTCGGTATTTTTAAATTCGACTCCACATTGCTCAAGCTCTTAATCACCTACTCCCACTTCAGTCCAAGCATAGATATGATTTTCCATATTAAAAATTCAGTTCGATCTTTCATCTTATCTTCTTATATTTATTTAAATTATTATTTGACTATATAAAAACCCACTCTAGTGAGTGGGTTTTCGCATTCAAATCAAATGATTCAAGAAATTAGTTTTTTTCTTTATCTATGATTTTGTTTGCTTGAATCCAAGGTATGAACGAGTACAAAACACTGTTTTGTACGAAGTGCAAGGAAGCAAAGCATTGCTTTGAATGAAGCGCAAGGAATGAAAACCACTGCTTTCCTTTCTTTGAGACACACAATTTTAACTAAGGATGTCAGTCATTTTTACAAGATATAAAAAAGCCCCTGTTATAAAACAAGGGCCTTGTAACTCAGAAATTAGAACTTAGTTCTTTTCTTTGTCTACGATTTTGTTTGCTTGAATCCAAGGCATCATCGCACGCAGTTTAGCACCAGTTTGTTCGATACCGTGTGCAGCGTTTTGACGACGACGAGCAGTCATAGATGGGTAGTTCAACGCACCTTCCTGGATGAACATCTTCGCGTATTCACCAGATTGGATACGTTTAAGCGCATTACGCATTGCTTCACGAGACTGTTCGTTGATTACTTCAACGCCAGTTACGTATTCGCCGTATTCAGCATTGTTAGATACTGAGTAGTTCATGTCCGCGATACCGCCTTCGAACATCAAGTCAACGATCAGTTTAAGTTCGTGTAGACATTCGAAGTAAGCCATTTCAGGCGCATAACCAGCTTCAACCAGAGTTTCGAAGCCCATTTTAACCAGTTCAACAGCACCACCACAAAGAACTGCTTGCTCACCGAACAAGTCAGTTTCAGTTTCTTCACGGAAAGAAGTTTCGATGATACCAGTACGGCCGCCACCTACACCTGAAGCGTAAGAAAGCGCAACATTACGAGCATTACCAGAAGCATCTTGGTGGATCGCGATTAAGTCAGGAACACCTGAACCACGTTGGTATTCAGAACGTACAGTGTGACCAGGAGCTTTAGGCGCAACCATGATTACATCTAGGTCTTTACGTGGAACAACTTGGTTATAAAGAACAGAGAAACCATGAGCAAATGCAAGAGTCGCGCCTTCTTTGATGTTTGGCTCGATCACGTCGCGGTAAAGTTGAGCTTGGAACTCATCTGGAGTCAAGATCATTACTACGTCAGCTTGAGCTACAGCAGCAGGAACTTCAGCAACTTTAAGACCAGCGTTTTCAGCTTTTTTCCAAGAAGTAGAATTCGCGCGTAGACCAACAGTTACGTCAACGCCAGAATCTTTAAGGTTAAGCGCGTGTGCGTGACCTTGTGAACCGTAACCAATGATTGCTACTTTCTTAGATTGGATAATAGATAAGTCGCAGTCTTTATCGTAAAAAATTTGCATTGCTGTCTCCGCTTAAATGCTTGTGTGTCCGTTTCATCAGGCAATGATCCTTGATCACATTGCCTGAAGCCCCCTTCTTATTAGAATGAGGAAATAATTTAGAAAATTTAGATGGTTAGTACTTTTTCGCCGCGTGCGATACCTGATACGCCTGAACGCACCACTTCCAGAATCGTGTTTTCCGCTAATGCATCAATAAAACCGTCGATTTTCTCAGTCGTACCCGCGATTTGAATCGTGTAAGTTGTTGGCGTTACGTCAACCACCTGACCACGGAAAATATCGGTCGTACGTTTGATTTCATCACGGGTTGCGCCTAAAGCTTTCACTTTGATCAACATCAATTCACGTTCAATATGCGCACCTTCAGACAGATCCACCACTTTAACCACTTCTACCAGCTTGTTCAGCTGCTTAGTGATCTGTTCGATCTTGTGATCATCACCATAAGTCGTCAAAGTCAGACGTGAAAGTGTTGGGTCTTCAGTTGGCGCAACGTTCAATGTTTCAATGTTGTAGCCGCGTTGTGAGAATAAACCTACCAAGCGAGAAAGCGCGCCTGCTTCGTTTTCTACGAGTACAGAGATAATATGTCTCATTTCGTGCGCTCCCCTTTTGCTAACCACATATCCTGCATCGATTGACCCGCAACCAGCATTGGATATACGTGTTCTGTACGGTCAACCATTACGTTAATAAATACGCACTTGTCATTGATCGCCATCGCTTCTTCAAGCTTAGACTCAAGCTCGTCTGCATGGTCAATCTGAATACCTACATGACCATAAGCTTCCATCAATTTTGCAAAGTCAGGTAAAGACTCTACATAAGAGCTAGAGTGACGGCCTTCGTAGTTCATGTCTTGCCACTGTTTCACCATACCCAGGGCACGGTTGTTCAGGCATAGAATTTTAACGTTCAAGCCATATTGCTTACAGGTAGAAAGTTCCTGGATACACATCTGAATAGACGCTTCACCAGTAATACAAACCACTTGCTGATCTGGGAATGCAAGCTTAGCCGCCATTGCATATGGCAGACCCACACCCATGGTACCTAGACCACCAGAGTTGATCCATTGACGAGGACGCTTGTAGCGATAATGCAATGCACCGAACATCTGATGCTGACCAACGTCAGAGGTAATGATCGCTTCGCCATTGGTGACTTTGTCTAGAGCACGAACCACTTGCTGAGGCTTCATCGAACCATCAGTCGGTACATCGAACTTCAAGCCATGAACCTGACGCCATTCATCAATCTGTTTCCACCATGCCGCAATCGCTTCAGGATTTGGCTTGGACACATTCATTTGCTTCAACTGGTTCAGCATTTCGTTCAGCACAGGTTCTACTGCACCCACGATTGGAATGTGCGCCATGATGGTTTTAGAAATGGTCGCCGGATCGATGTCAATGTGAATGACTTTCGCATTCGGGCAGAATTTCGCCGGGTTATTGGTTACACGGTCATCGAAACGCGCGCCTACACACAGAATCACGTCTGCATTGTGCATGGTCATGTTGGCTTCGTAAGTTCCGTGCATACCCAACATGCCGATGAATTGTGGATCATCGCCCGGGAATGCACCAAGGCCCATCAGGGTATTGGTAACCGGGTAACCCAATAGATGTGCAAGCTCAGTTAATTGTGCTGAAGCATTGCCCTGAACCACGCCGCCGCCTGAGTAAATCACTGGGCGTTTCGCATGAATCAGTTCATCAATCGCTTTACGGATTTGACCTGAGTGACCACGATATGGTGGTTGATACGAACGCATCTTCACTTTTTCAGGATATTCGTAAGCAAATTTCTCTGCCGGGTTAGTTGCATCTTTAGGAATATCAACAACCACCGGACCTGGACGGCCAGATGACGCGATATAGAATGCTTTTTTGATAATTGCCGGAATTTCGCTGGCATGGCGAACCTGGAAGCTGTGCTTAACGATTGGGCGAGAAATACCGACCATATCAGTTTCTTGGAACGCATCCTCACCGATCAAATGGCTTGCAACCTGACCAGACAGGATCACCATTGGAATGGAATCCATATAAGCTGTTGCAATTGGAGTTACGGTATTGGTTGCGCCCGGACCTGATGTCACAAGCACGACACCAGTTTTACCTGTTACGCGCGAGTATGCATCTGCCATATGGCCGGCAGCCTGTTCGTGACGTACGAGGTAATGATTAATTTTGTCTTGTTGAAATAGCGCGTCGTAGATATGTAGAACTGCGCCGCCTGGATATCCAAAAACATGTTCAACGCCTTCATCCGCTAATGCGCGAACGAGCATTTCACCACCAGATAAAAGTTCCAACGTGATTCACCCTAATATTATTCACTGCACAAATGGGAGGCATTTGCAGTGTTCATTCATTAACTGTCTGCACTGTTATAGCACATAAATTTCATAGTTTTCATAGCAATAGGAAAAAAAATCTGGTCTCTTTACTGTTCGAGCAATACAAGACCTAAAACATGTTGGGATAAACATATTTTGCTTAGCTTTGTTCAATTTCTCGGCTAGAGAAATCGCCCACTGCATGAAATGACACTTGTTCGAAGGGTGATCGATCTAAGGCATATAAAACTACTGCAGCATTCTTGTGTTTTCAGTCTGTAAAGTCAAGTTTAAAAAACAGGCTATTATTGTTTATACGTCTAAAATTTGCTGCTTTTACAGACAATTTCGACTTTAACTGTGGTTTTTAGCTTTAAAATTTTAATTTAAATCAATAAATTTCATATACTTAAAACTTTAATTTTATAAATTTTTAATATGTCTTATATAAAAAAATTGAATGAATTTTTAAGAAATTCAATGCAACTGTTTATAAATAAATTTCTTTTTATATAAAATTACTCTTTTTTAGCATTAGCTTGAAACATAAAACCACTACTGATCACAAAATTAATTGAATTAAAAATCATCTTATGGCAAAAAACTCTCTACAATAAAAACTCTATTTAACCGCTTGAAATTTTCAGGACTTTTACTGATGAAAAGATCTTTCCTGACCGCATTAAATTTTGCTACTACGCTTGTTTTAGGTGTAGCGAGCAGCTCTGCTTTAGCGATTGAATATTATAAATGGGTAGATGCCAAAGGCGTGACTCACTACACTAAAACCCCGCCTCCTAAAAATGCCAAGCACAAAAGCAAAGTAGAAACCTATGGCTGGACCAATTCCGCGCCTACACCATCAAGAACAACCGAAAATGAGAACCAGACCGAAACGGGTAACTCAAATTCATCTGCACCTGTGCCTGTCGTTTCTGAAAATGAGCAGCAACAGCGTGAAGCCAATGAAGCTTTACAACGTGGTCAGTCTGAGCGTGTAGCTTTCTAATCATACTCGTCTGTCAATTTAGATTTTTCCTGCAGAATCCCATCCGCAAAATTCACTATAAGTGCATTTTGCGCTATGCTGTGCCTCATAATTTTTTAACCGTTCTCTTGTATTACGTATATGACTACTCACATTGACTCAGAATACCAAGCCAGTGCGATTGAGCCTCAAGTCCAACAGGACTGGGAATCTCGCAAAGCCTTTAAAGTTGCCGACACTATAGAAGGTCCACGTCGTTATATCCTCTCGATGTTCCCTTACCCAAGTGGCAAACTGCATATGGGTCATGTGCGTAACTATACTATTGGTGATGTAATCAGTCGTTTCCACCGTTTAAAAGGTGAAACTGTATTACAACCAATGGGCTGGGATGCTTTCGGTCTTCCTGCAGAAAACGCTGCTATTGCACACCAGGTCGCTCCTGCAAAATGGACGTTCGAAAATATTGATTACATGCGTAATCAGTTGAAGAAACTTGGCCTGTCTGTAGATTGGGATCGTGAATTCGCAACCTGCACACCAGAATACTATCGCTGGGAACAATGGCTATTCGTTCAGCTTTATAAAAAAGGCCTGATCTACCGTAAACTTTCTACAGTCAACTGGGACCCAGTAGACCAGACCGTTCTTGCCAATGAACAGGTTGAAAATGGTCGCGGCTGGCGTTCAGGTGCATTGGTTGAAAAACGTGATATCCCAATGTACTACTTCCGCATTACTGACTATGCGCAAGAATTATTGGATGACTTAGACACACTCAAAGACGGTTGGCCACAACAAGTCTTGACCATGCAACGTAACTGGATTGGTCGCTCACAAGGGATGGACATTACCTTCCCTTCAGCGAATCCAGACATCTATGCAGATGGTTTAACAGTATTCACCACACGTGCTGACACTTTAATGGGTGTAACTTATGTTGCAGTTGCAGCAGAACATCCAATGGCATTGAAAGCAGCAGAAAATAATCCTGAGCTTCAAGCATTCATTGAAGAATGCCGTATGGGTTCTGTGGCAGAAGCGGATCTAGCGACTGCCGAGAAGAAAGGCATGGCAACAGGTCTTTCTGTAAAGCACCCTGTAACAGGTGAAGAAGTTCCTGTTTGGATTGCAAACTATGTATTGATGTCTTATGGTTCAGGTGCGGTGATGGCGGTGCCTTCACACGATGAACGTGACTTCGAATTTGCCAATAAATATGGCTTAACCATCAAGCAAGTGATTGATGCCAAAGGTGCTGATGATAGCGAGTTTGATGCAAAACAATGGCAAGAATGGTACGGTTCTAAAGAAGGTAAACTGGTTAATTCAGGTGAATTTGATGGTTTAGATTTCCAAGGCGCATTTGATGCTTTCTTGGCAAAACTAGAACCACAAGGTCTTGCCAACGTGAAAGTTCAATTCCGTTTACGTGACTGGGGTGTTTCTCGTCAACGTTATTGGGGTTGTCCAATTCCAATGATCAACTGTGACACGTGTGGTCAAGTTCCAGTGCCTGAAGACCAGCTTCCTGTTGTACTGCCAACTGACGTGGTTCCAGATGGTTCAGGTAACCCACTGAACAAAATGCCTGAATTCTACGAAACCACTTGTCCTTGCTGTGGTGGCGATGCGCGTCGTGAAACAGACACGCTAGACACATTCGTAGAATCTTCTTGGTACTATGCACGTTATGCATCTCCAGACTTTACCGATGGCATGGTGAAACCTGAAGCGGGTCAAACCTGGCTTCCTGTCAATCAATACATCGGTGGTGTTGAACACGCGATTCTACATTTGCTTTATGCACGTTTCTTCCACAAATTGATGCGTGATGAAGGTGTGGTACAAGGTAACGAACCGTTCACTAACTTGTTAACCCAAGGTATGGTGCTTGCTGATACGTATTACCGCGAAGCGGAATCAGGTAAGAAAACATGGTTCAACCCTGCGGACATCGAGCTTGAAAAAGACGAAAAAGGTCGTATCACTTCTGCGAAATACAAAGAAGATGGTCAAGACGTTGTCGTTGGCGGTCAAGAGAAGATGTCGAAATCGAAAAACAACGGGATCGACCCGCAAGCGATTATTGACCAATACGGCGCAGATACTGCACGTGTGTTCATGATGTTTGCTGCACCACCTGATCAATCACTTGAATGGTCTGATGCCGGTGTTGAAGGTGCAAACCGCTTCCTGAAACGTGTATGGCGTTTGGCAACAGGTTTCCTTGAAAAAGGTAATACTGCGACTGAATTCGATAAAGCCGCTCTTTCTACAGCTGCGCAAGACTTACGCCGTAAGACTCACGAAACCATTCAGAAAGTGGGTGATGACATCGAACGTCGTCACGCATTCAACACTGCGATTGCAGCAATGATGGAACTGTTAAATGCGAACAACAAGTTTGAAGCGAAAGATGATAATGACGTTGCTGTAGCACGTGAATCGATCACTACGCTTTTAATTTTACTTGCGCCATTTGCACCACATTTAAGTCAGACTTTATTGGCTCAGTTTGGAATCGAGTTAACTCAAGCGCAGTTCCCACAAGTGGATGAATCTGCATTGACTCGTAATACCCAAACCATCGTGGTTCAGGTCAACGGTAAACTTCGTGGCAAACTTGAAGTGTCTGTGGATGCATCTAAAGATGACATTCTTGCGCAAGCGAAAGCCTTGCCTGAAGTTCAACAATTCCTGACTGGTCCAACCAAGAAAGAAATTGTGGTGCCGAATAAGCTAGTGAACTTGGTGGTTTAATTTAATCCCCCTAAATCCCCCTTTGCAAAAGAGGGACTTCCCACTTCAAATAAAAAATGAAGTCTCCTCCCTTTTTTAAAGGGAGGTCGGGAGGGATTAAATTTAACCTATCCTTAACCATCTCCTTGTAGGAGAGGGAAATTCCTTCTCCCTTTGGAAGAAGGTTAGGATGAGGGAAAGGATTTCACAATTCCAAACAAAGCCCGTTGCCAGCCAACGGGCTTTGACTTTACAATCCGGTTCAGGATTTCAAATATTTCCCTGAGGGAAAAAGAGGATACTCATGCATTTAGGCAAACGTTTAGCAGCAATTGTTTTAACTTGTGGTCTAAGTGCAGGCCTCGTTGGCTGTGGCTTTCATTTAAAAGGAACCAATCCGAGTTCCGCACCTGTAGCTTACTCAGTCATGAGTCTGGCCTTGCCTGACAATACTGAAGATCTTCAGGAAAAACTAGCCGTTTATCTGGGTGCTGCCGGAGTACAGCTGAGTAATGCACCTAATGCTTATGTCTTACGTGTCCTAGATTACACCCCTCGCCGTCTAGAATTGAATGGCAAACTGGTAGAAACCTTATTGCGTCTGAATGTTACTTTCCGAATTGAAGATGCACAAGGCAATCCGGTGACTGAACCTCGTACAGTAATCGCGACCCGTACCTATCAATATGATATTGAAACCGTGAATACGGATGACCAGGAACAAAAATTCTTAAATCAGGTCCTGATTGATGATGTGGCCCAGCAGATTGCCCGTCAAATTTCATCGAATCGTTTGCCATTGGCAAAACCAGAAACTTCGACTCAACCAGCCAAATAAGACGACCCAATGAAACTTGATTACCTCCAGGCATTAAAACGTGTCAATGAAGCTCGCGGTGCCTGGGTGTTGCATGGTCAGGAACCTTTGCTGGAACAGAATCTGGTAGATGCCTTTCGTAGCAGCTGGCAAAGCCGTGAAGTTGAACGCCAGCGTTATGATATTAGCTCTGCCTCTGACTGGAAAAATGTCTTCAATGCTTTAAACAGCCTGTCATTATTTTCTAGCCAATTGGCAATTGAAGTGCATGGCAATATCAAACCTGATGCCAGCGGTCTCAAACTGTTAAAAAACTATCTGCAACAGGACAGTGATAACCTGCTGTTGGTGGTCATGCCGAAGCAGGATTCCAGCAGTCTGAAATCCAGCTTTTTCCAGACCATTGATGCCAATGGCGTGAATGTATCACTGGTAGCGAACTACCCAAAAGATCGTCAACAGATCCTCGGGATTGAAGCGGAAAAACTGGGAATTAAGCTGGCCAATGATGCCTGGCAATGGTTAGAGCAGCATCATGAACACAATTTACTAGCTGCCAAAAATAGCCTGATGCGAGTGGCGGATACCTTTGCTGAAGTAGATATTATCCAGATTGACCATCTGTATGCCTGCTTGCAGGACCAGTCCCGTTACAACACCTATGACCTGAGTGATGCCCTGCTCAATGGGAATCTAGCGCAATCAATTAAGATTTTCCAGTATCTGATTGCATCAGGCGAGCCAATGAGCCTGATTTTGTGGAGTATCAGCAAAGAAATGCGTCTATTGATGCAATTATTTGAACAGCCACAAAATGCCTTACAAATCGGTATCTGGAAGACTAAAGTGAGCTTATATCAGCAAGCCTTGCGTCGTTTAAGTCCACAGCGCTTTTTAAGCTGGCCTCAGCTTTTGATCCGGATCGACGCTGCAATCAAAGGGATGTCCAGAGAGAACCCTGAACATCTGATCTTGCAGGCCATTGCTGAAATGTGTGGTCAAAGCTTGTTTACATCCCCGAGTGCCTAACTAAAGAAACGCGCGAACCAGCCTTTGCCTTTTTTCTTTTCCTGTGTTCGCAGATAACTCAACATATTGTCCCGTACTGCTTCGACATAATCCTGATCATCGTGCTGAATATGGTTGATGAGCCATTTGGACAGAAGACAATGCAAATCTTTTTCAATGGACTGACCTTGCTCAAACTTCAGGCGATAATCATTTAATTTTTTGACAAATAATTCATGTATACCGCGATGTGAAGTCAAATATTGATAACTCACCTGTTCCAGCAGGTTTTCTTCAAAGCTGAAATGTGACTGGGTATAGTCGATTAAATCGTCTAAAACCTCCCTGATTTTATCGCGATCTCCGGTACTTTTGACCTGCTCTAAAGCATTTATATAGTCCAGAATCTAGCGATGTTGATGATCAATCACCTCAATTCCAATATTGTAACTTTCATTCCATCTATGAACCTCATCAATTTTCTTAGTAAAGTCGTATTATTTTTTCGCTCATTAGCAGCATTATGGCGTATTTTTATCAGCAGTTTAGTGGCCAGGTTTTTGCATGTAGTCTATCTAAGACGTACTTTATACTCCCATGAAGTTTTAATTGATTAATCATATGATCAATATTTTTCAGATAACTAAATCGTATAAAATTTCATCTAAAAAAGATGATTTTAATAGGAGTAGTTCAATGAATCCCTTATATAAAATCAGGTTTTATCTTATATGTTTTTTTAAACCAGGCAGTGGAAAATAGTTCTCATTTTAAATAAAAAAAATTCACGTTTTATCCTAATTTCGCTTTTATAATCAACTGTTATCCTACGACCCAAATCTGAATCCATATGCCAAAAATAAAACCTACGAAACTCATTATGGCGATTGTAATTGCCATCCTGGTGGCAGCCACTGCCTGGTATTTTCTGAAACCTAAAGAGCAGCAGCCACAATACATTACAGCTGAAGTGACCCAAGGGGATATCGAAAATTCGGTACTGGCAACTGGTGTACTTGAAGCCACCAAAATGGTCAGTGTCGGTGCCCAGGTTTCGGGTCAGGTTAAAAAAATGTATGTGCAACTTGGCGATCAGGTCAAACAAGGCCAACTGATTGCCCGAATTGACTCTGTTCGTCAGGAAAATGATTTAAAGACTGCTGAAGCCAGTATTAAAAACCAGATGGCACAGCTTGCCGTGAAACAGGCCAACCTCGCTAAGGTGGAAGCCGAGTATAAGCGTCAGCAAGCCATGTATGCCCAAGATGCAACCTCGCGTTCAGAACTAGAATCTGCATTAGCCAGCTACAAAACCGCTCAGGCAGATATCACCGCGATTAATGCACAGATCGAACAGTCACGTTTAACTCTAGCCACTGCGAAAGAAGATCTCGGTTATACCCAAATTGTGGCGCCAATGGACGGAACCATTGTAGCGATCGTGACTGAAGAAGGTCAGACTGTAAACGCCAATCAAAGTGCACCAACGATTGTGAAACTGGCGCAGCTGGATACCATGACCATTAAAGCGGAAATTTCTGAAGCCGATGTGATGAAAGTTCAGGAAGGTCAAAGTGTTTACTTCACCACTTTAGGTGACAGTGAAACCAAACACTATGCAACATTACGTCAAGTTGAACCTGCACCGGACTCGATCAATACCGAAAGCAACAGCACATCGACTTCATCATCAAGTACTGCGGTGTATTACAACGCCCTATTTGATGTACCGAATGAAGATGGTAAATTACGTATTGATATGACTGCTCAGGTCTACATCATTTTAGATGAAGCGAAAAATGTGCTGACTATTCCTGCCGCAGCGGTGCAAACCTCAAACCGTCCGCAGCGCCGTGCACAAAGTCCCGATAGCGATAAAACACAAGCCAATAATGCTGCCGCTCCTGCTGATGCGAAACAAGGTGAAAATAAAACGGATCGACCTAAACGCTTAGAACTCACTGAAGCAGAAAAAGCCTTGGTTAAACAAGGAAAAGCAACTGTATCGATGGTTCGTGTATTACAAGCAGATGGTTCTGCAAAACCTCAACCTGTATTAATTGGTCTGAATAACCGCGTCACAGCTCAAGTCATCCGCGGCTTAAATCAAGGCGATAAAGTGGTGATTGCAGATGGTTCAGATACTTCAAATGATTCAGCTAAACGCAGCAATCGTGGTGGTGCTGGCGGCCCAATGAGAATGTAATTATGAGTCAAAATCAAACACCTCTACTTGAGGTTAAGAATCTGACTCGTGAATTCCCCGCCGGTGAAAGCACTGTTCAGATTCTTAAAGGGATTAATCTTGAGATTTATCCCGGTGAATTAGTGGCAATCGTAGGTCAGTCGGGTTCAGGTAAATCAACCTTAATGAATATTTTAGGTTGCTTGGACAAACCCACCAACGGTAGCTACAAAGTTAAAGGACGTGAAACCCGCGAGCTTGAGCCTGATGAATTAGCTCAATTGCGTCGTGAGTATTTCGGCTTTATTTTCCAGCGCTATCACTTATTGGGTGATTTAAATGCTACGGGCAACGTTGAAGTACCCGCAATTTATGCCGGTGCCGATGCGACCGAGCGTAATGCTCGTGCCAAGCAATTACTGACCGATCTAGGACTGGGAGACAAAACCCAAAACCGTCCGAGCCAACTGTCTGGTGGTCAGCAACAACGTGTATCGATTGCTCGTGCCTTAATGAATGGTGGTGATGTGATCTTGGCCGATGAACCCACCGGGGCATTGGACAAAAACAGTGGTATTGAGGTCATGCGCATTTTGCGTGAACTGAATGCCAAAGGTCATACCATTATTTTGGTTACCCATGATCATAACGTTGCTAAAAATGCCACGCGCATTATCGAAATTTCAGACGGGAATATCATTTCAGACAAACCGAATGTGCCTGAAGTTGATGATGGTTTCGAGAAAGAAAATCTGGTTCGAAATGAACAAAAGAAAATCTCGAGCTGGCGTTCTGCAGTAGACCGTCTCGGTGAAGCTTTCCGTATGGCCTTATTGGCCATGAATGCACACCGGATGCGGACCTTCCTGACCATGCTCGGCATCATTATCGGGATCGCGTCGGTGGTTTCAGTCGTTGCCCTCGGTAATGGCTCACAAAAGCAGATTCTGGAAAATATCAGCAGTCTTGGGACCAATACCATTACCGTGTTCCAAGGCCGGGGCTTTGGGGATAATTCCCGAACTGCACAAGTGAAAACCTTGATTCCTGATGATGCTACTGCCCTATCGGAACAACCTTATGTCGATGGTGTCAGTCCATCGGTCAACAGTAGTGTCACCGGACGCTTCAAAGAGATCGAAGCATCGACCACGGTCAACGGTGTCAGTGAAGACTTCTTCTATGTCAAAGGTATGAACTTCGAGTCAGGTCAGCCCTTTGATAAAGAAAGTGTGACCGAACAAGCTCAGGACGTGGTGATTGATAGCAATACCAAAAACACTTTCTTTGCGGATGGCACTAATCCTGTCGGTCAAGTCATTCTATTGGGTAGTGTACCGAGTCGGGTGATTGGCGTCATTGAAGAACAAAAAAGCATGATGGGCAACTCAGACAGCCTGAATGTGTATTTGCCTTATTCAACCGTCATGAGCCGTATGCTGGGACAATCCAATGTACGCAGTATCATTGTGCGTATTAAAGATGAATATCCAAGTGCGGCTGCGGAAAATGCCATTTTAAGCCTATTGGTACAACGCCATGGTGCTCAAGATGTGTTTACGCAAAACTCCGACAGTATTCGTGAAACCATTCAAGAAACCACTCAGACCATGACGCTTCTGGTTTCGGCTATCGCCGTCATTTCCCTAGTGGTCGGTGGTATTGGTGTGATGAACATTATGCTGGTTTCGGTGACTGAACGTACGCAAGAAATCGGGGTACGGATGGCGGTCGGTGCGCGCCAAAGTGACATTCTGCAGCAATTCCTGATTGAAGCTGTTCTGGTTTGTATTCTGGGCGGTATCTTAGGCGTATTGCTGTCACTCGGTATCGGTCAGCTGATTACCCATTTTGCTGAAGGAACCTTCCAGATGGCATACTCAACCACATCGATTGTCGCGGCCTTTGTCTGCTCAAGTCTGATCGGTATTGTGTTCGGCTTTATCCCGGCACGTAATGCAGCCCGTTTGAATCCGGTCGATGCACTTTCTCGAGAATAAGGAATCTGATATGCATACTCTTACCAAACTTGCCAGTGCCCTGATTCTAGGGAGTTCATTGGTCGGCTGTGCGGCCGTGGTGAAAACGCCGTATGAACAACCTGCTGTACAGGTACCTAATAACTTTCAAAACAGTAAAGCTGTAAGTCAGCAAATTCATGCTGATATTCTCGCAGATCAATGGTGGACTCTATTTAAAGATCCCCAATTAAATAGTCTGGTGAATGACGTACTGGCAGCCAATAGTGATCTGGCCGTGGCCGGGATCAATTTGCAGCAAGCCCGTATTCAAGCCAGACAGACACAAAGCCAGCAAGGTGTACGTATCAGTGATGCTGGTTTAACCACACGTAGAAGCTTTGATCTGGAAGATGGCAGCAGTTCATCCGGTTTTGGGGTTAATTTCCCTGGCTTAAGCTATGAACTGGATCTGTTCGGTAAACTGGCCAATCAGACTGAAGCAGCGCGTTGGGAGGCCCTGGCATCTGAAGAGGACTTACAGGCGACTGCACAAAGTCTGATTGGTACGACTGCTCAACTGTACTGGCAGCTGGGTTATCTAAATGAACGTTATAGCGTGGTTCAACAAAACCTGGCGACTGCACAGCGTACGTATGATCTGGTCAATGTCCAGTATCGTGCCGGTGCAGTGTCTGGTCTCGATCTGACTCAAGCTGAACAGGCCATTCAAAGCCAGCAAGCGACCTTAAGCCAAATTGAACAGCAGCGTGTGGAAACACGTACGGCACTGGCAGTACTCATGAATATGCCTGTGCAACAGCTTTCGATTCAGGAACCTCAACGTTTACCGAATATTGCCTTACCGTCGATTGAAGCTGGCTTGCCTGCTAGCCTTCTCTCCCGCCGTCCTGACTTGAGAGCCACTGAACTGCGTTTGCGTAAAGCCTTGGCCAACAAGGATGCCAACAAGGCCAGTTATTATCCTTCGATCAGCCTGACTGGCAGCCTAAGTACTGGCGTAGGCACCAGTTCATCATTGTCAGATGCACTTAAAAATCCGGTGGCGACCTTAGGCGCAGGACTCAGCCTGCCATTCCTGCAATGGAATGATATGAAACGTGATTTACAGGTGAATGAACTGGAATACGAAAAGGCAATTATCCAGTATCGTCAGACCATGTACGAAGCTTTTGCCGATGTAGAGAATGCCCTGTCTAATCGCACTGAACTCACCAAACAGGTTGCGTTACAACAACGTAATGTTGAACTGGCTGAACGTACAGAACGTTTGACTGAAGTGCGTTATCGTAATGGTGCAGTGGCATTGAAAAATCTGCTGGATGCACAAGAGACTACACGTAATGCCCGTCTGTCTTTGGTGCAAACCCGACAAAGCCAATACAATGCTTATGTGACCCTGATGCAAGCTTTGGGGGGTAGCCCGATCAAGCAACTGCCTTAAGCAATACATTTAACTCAATAAAAAACCGCTGTTAGTCAGCGGCTTTTTTTGAAGTTTACATATGCAGATAAGCATTTACATTGTTGAGCTGTTCAATAGAAGGCTCATGTCCTAACAGACTGCCTTTTTCCAGCCATTGACGGGCAATTGCAATATCACGTTCTACACCAATGCCTTTGGTATATAAGCACCCCAGATGACTATAAGCATCGGCATTCACCTGCGCAGCCGCTTTACGATAGCACTGGATTGCCTGATCCAAATTGGCTTCAATACCAATTCCTTGTTCCAAAGCTTCACCTAAAGCATTTAGTGCGAGACCATTATGCTGGCTCGCAGCCTGTTGCAGATACTTCAGTCCTAAAGCCGTATCTTGCTCCACCTTCTTGCCCTTTAAATGCATCATGCCCAATTCGGCCTGTGCTTGTGCATTTCCCAATTGAGCTGCCTGATGCAGATAACGTTTGGCCTGTTCCTCATTCACTGCAAAGACTGGATAAAAATCACTATAAGCCTGATACAAATACCAGGCAGCCTTACTTGAACCTTTCGCCACCGCCTGATTCAAATATTGAATTGCTTTTTCTCGTGTCGGTAGTGGATATTCAGGCAAGCCATAAAAACGTCCCACTATATAAATCAGATCAGCTTCAGACTGTGCTGCAAGTTGCTCTTGCTGTGCGATTGCCTGAATCATTTGGGTAGCTTTAGTCGTATCTTTGGCTACCCCCACTCCGTTTAAATAGCAGAGTGCCCGACCCATATGACTAAATCGATGACCAGGATCGCTTTGCAAGGCATGTTGATAGAGTTCAAATGCTTTCTCCGGTTCATGTGCGACCAGATAGGATTCAAAATATAGTGCGGCAATCAGACTCAAGGCCTGAGGATGCTGAGTTTGTGCTGCTTCAGACCAGTAACGAAATGCCATGGTTTCATTTTTTTGCACATACCAACCATGAAAATAGGCCAGACCGATCAGAGTTTTGGCCTGTGCATCTTTATGTTCTTTGGACTGCTGTAATAGATGCTGAAACACCCGTTGACGTTGATCAGGATCAATAGTGCCGAGTAACACGCCAGCATAGTAATCATATAAACCACTCTGATCACCAAGATGAATACAGCGTTTAATGAAACTCAAAGCCTGCTGTTGATCTTTGGGCAAGATTTTGCCATTTGCATAGGCTTCGGCAATATCCTGATTGGCCGCCAAGTGATCCTGCTGTGCTGCCAGAAACAGATAATGGATCCCCAAACTTAAATCTTGCGCTGCACCATCTGCCAAATAATATTGGGCTAACTGATACTGTGAATTGGCATGTCCCTGCTCGGCATTTCGAATTAACAGTTGCAGACGTTGCTGTTCTGCAGTGTCATGATCAGATTCGGACAGCTCAGTGATGCGATACTGCGCATCCAGATGACCGCGCGCGACCGCATACCGATACCAGTACAAGGCTTTTTCAGGATTATTTAATTGGTATTGATGACCATCATAGATCTGACCTAAATGATAGGCTGCATCTTCCCCACCTAAACTATAAGCTTTTTCAAGAAAGCTAATCGCTTTTTCCGTGCTCTGCTCACGCCCCTGTCCGTTTAAATGCATCAAGGCCATACCCACATAAGCCTGTGGCAATTCCTGCTGCTGGGCCAGCCCCTGATAAATTTGATAGGCGCGTTCATAATCCGGATAATGTGGATCCGTACTTAGACGGGTTGCATATTTCAATTGAGCATCAATCTGCTCAATCCATAGATCATGATGCACGGCTTTGGCCTGATCACGTTTCACCGGATCAGGACGTTTCCACATCCAGATTGCTAAAGCCCCAATCCCCAAAACCAGCACTAGCAAAAACCACATAGCTGCTCCAAAACCAAAAGATTGTTTTTGTTATATGTATAAAAATTCATTTTAAACTTAGCATAAAAAAAAGCACAAATTGTGTGCTTTTTTTGTTGACTTAATTAGGCTTTCAGTCTTTTGCTATCAAGCTTTTTCAATACTTCCGATACCGCAACCATGGCGAAGCTAGAAGTCACTACCACTGCAGAACCATAACCACCACAGCGCAAGCCTGCGCTTGCACAAACATCTGCACTCGAGAATGGATTATCGATAGAGTAGACGCAAGTGATCCCAAATTTTTCTTTTGGCTTTTTACAGATGCCTTTAGCACGTAATTGCGCACGTAATTTTGCAAGCATTGGATCCTGTTCGGTTCTGGATAAATCGGCTACCCGGATTTTTAACGGATCCAGTTTACCGCCTGCTCCACCGGATACAATCAATGGAATCTTGTTAAAACGGCAATGCAGCATCAAGGCAAACTTTGCTTTGACGTCATCGATACAGTCCAGAATGATGTCAGGATTTCCTGACAGAATTTCTTTCACATTTTCTGGCGTCAGATAATCATCAATCAGATTGATTTTAATTCGAGGATTAATCGAGCGGCAGCGTTCTGCCATGATCTCGATTTTTTCACATCCCAGTGTTGCGGTCATGGCTGGTAACTGACGGTTAATATTCGATGCTGCGACCACATCCATATCGACCAGTGTGAGCTCGCCAATCCCGGTACGTGCCAGTGCTTCGACTGCCCATGAACCAACACCACCAATTCCGATCACCATCACATGACTGTTTTCATAATGATGAAAGCTATCGTCACCATAAATTTTGGCTACACCCGCAAAGCGGCGGTCATACTCATCATCTTGAAGCAGATCAGTCATAGGTCATCAATAGCAAGAAAAACACCAGAGTATTTTAGCAAAATCATGGGCACTTTACTGCCACTAAAATCCAGATACAAAATCAGTCAAAAAAGCCTTCTTGCGCCATCGCTAAAACACGTAAAATCGATCAAATTACAACCATAATAAACTTCACAATATTTCAATTAGGATTACCTTAAAGGGAGTCAGATCAGCATGCTATTTAACGCCCTTTTTGCCCTGATGGTTTTACTGTTCCTGCTCTATCTTTACGGTTTAACCTTTAAAAAGCAGAAAAACTATTATCTTAGTATCATGATCCGTATCCTGACTTTGGGATTATTTGCCTTGATTATTTTGGATCAATATGAAACCCAGACCCATCTTGCTCTGGTGCTTCTGACCTGGGTACTGTTTGAGAGTAGTGAAAACTTTTATCGCAAGAAACTTTCTGCGAGCAAATAAAAAAGAGGCTTTCGCCTCTTTTTCACTGTTCGGATTATTTATTCATAATGAAGAAATATTCACGATAATATTTCAGTTCAGCAATCGAATCACGAATGTCATCCATGGCTAGATGCGAAGCATTTTTCTTCAGGCCACTCATGATTTCAGGACGCCAGCGTTTTGCCAACTCTTTTACTGAAGATACGTCCAGATTACGGTAATGGAAATACTGTTCCAGTTCAGGCATTAAACGGTGCAGAAAGCGACGATCCTGACAGATCGAGTTACCACACATAGGCGATACTTTTGGATTCACCCATTTTTTCAGGAATTCAATGGTTTCACGTTCTGCATCCTGAGCAGTCAATTTACTGCGGCGTACGCGCTCAATCAGGCCAGACTGACCATGCTGGCGAGTATTCCACTCGTCCATCGCATTCAGGATACGGTCAGATTGATGCACAGCTAGCACGGGCCCTTCGGCAAGAATATTTAGGTTATCGTCCGTTACAATCGTGGCAACTTCAATAATCTGGTCATTGTCTGTATCCAGACCTGTCATTTCCAGGTCAATCCAAATCAGGCGGCTATCCGGGGTGCTGCTCATAAATGTGCAATCTTATTAGGCTATAAAACATTTATAGTAGCAAATTTATTACGTCGATGCTGTAACTGACACCCCGCTTCATGCTATTTTTGCCATCTCGCTCCCATGGTTTTTTAGGATTTGAATGGCTTTAATACGTAAACGTCGTTTAACTGAACAACAACAACGTCGTATTCAAAAACAGCATAAAACGCGTCAGGAAGAGATCGATACCTCTCAAGACCTGGAAGGGCTGGTCGTGCAGCATTATGGCCGCCAGCTTGAAGTCCAGGCCTTGTCCGTACCTGAACAGCATCCTGAAAAACCGGTCGTGGCTGAAGGCGAACCTGAGCCCTTCTGGAAGCCGATTGAACTGGGTAGTGTCTGGCGCTGCCATACCCGAACCAACCTGGAATTGCTGGTAACAGGCGACCGAGTCAGATGGCAGGCTGATCCAAATACCGGACTCGGCATTATTACGGCGATTCATCCGCGCACTTCTTTGCTGACCCGTCCTGACCGTTACCACAAGGTTAAACCGGTTGCCGCCAATATTTCCCTGATTGTGATTGTGTTTGCACCATTGCCTGAGCCAGCCCCGGGTTTGATTGACCGTTATCTGGTGGCTTGTGCAGATGCAGAGATTCCAGCACTTTTAGTGCTCAATAAATCAGATTTGCTTAAGGAAAATGATCCGATTCTGGATTTGTTTAAAGAATATAAAGATTTGGGTTATGAAGTCATGCAAACCCAGTCCGATGGCGATCTGACAGAACTGTCCGCTCGTCTGAATGAGGAAACTGTAGCGTTTGTCGGTCAGTCTGGTGTGGGTAAAAGTACGCTGATTAATGCGATCGTTCCGGATGCTGCACAGAAAACCAATGTCATTTCTGAAAACTCAGCACTGGGGCAACATACCACGACCTCCACACGTCTGATTTCCTTTGGTAATGACGCTGCTCTCATCGACTCACCGGGAATCCGTGAATTTGGTCTCTGGCATCTGACCTTGGACAAAGTCCAAAGCGGTTTTCCGGAAATTGAAAACCTGCTCGGTCACTGCCAGTTCCGTAACTGCACACATAAACATGAAAAGCAGTGTGCCTTACGTCAGGCAGCCTCGACAGGGGAAATTTTGCCGCGCCGACTAGACAGCTATTTACGTTTAATTGACGAAATTAACGAAGCGCAGCAAAAAAATTAATTTTCTTAAGGCTTAGCCCTTGAAGCGGTGATTTTGATCACCATATTTATGAGCTATACTCTTGGCAATTTTAAAATTGTAATTAGGTGAATTGTGGAACGTTGGTTCGAGTTTATGGGGAATCACCCCTTCTTGTTTGGAACACTCGCGGTACTCGTGGTTGTATTCTTCATCATCGAAGGTCAACGTAATGGTCGCAAAATCTCTCCGCAATCGCTGGGAATTTTAGTTAAAGCAAAAAATGCCATGCTGATTGATTTACGTGATGCCAAAGACTTCCGTGAAGGTCACATTAGTGGTAGCCGTAACATTCCATATAGCCAAATTACAAAACACGTTGATGAGTTAAAAGCATCTGATCGCCCGTTGGTGTTCATTTGTAATCTTGGGCAAGTTGCAGGTTCTGCGCTTCAACAGGTAGGTCATGCAGATGCCTACCGTCTGGATGGCGGCATTACAAACTGGAAAGCTCAAGGTTTACCTTTGGTGAAAAGCAAATAATCTGCGAACAGGAGATTGATCATGGCTGAAGTTACTATCTATTCGACGACAGTATGTCCGTATTGTATCCGTGCAAAACAGCTCCTTGAGCGCAAAGGTGTTGCATTTAAAGAAATTAATTTATCCAATGAAGCCCCTGAAGTACGTCTTGAATTGATGCAACGCACCAATCATCGTACCGTGCCACAGATTTTTATTAATGAACAATTTATCGGTGGTTTTGATCAACTTTATGCCCTAGAGCGTGAAGGCAAACTAGACGAATTATTGGCTTAATCTACTAAAACCTACCTCATATCAAGGATTAAAGAATGAGTGAAGAACAACAAGCTCAACCACAATTGGCATTAGAGCGTATTTACACTAAAGATATTTCTTTTGAAGTTCCTGGGGCACAAGTTTTTACCAAGCAATGGCAACCTGAGTTAAACATCAACCTTTCTTCTTCTGCAGAAAAAATTGATCCGACTCATTTTGAAGTGGCTTTAAAAGTTGTGGTTCAAGCGACCAATGAAGGTGATACAGCGTTTATCGTTGACGTGACTCAAGCAGGGATTTTCCTGATTGATGGCGTTGAAGAAGAGCGTCTGCCATACATTCTTGGTGCTTACTGCCCGAACATCCTGTTCCCGTTCCTTCGTGAAGCGGTGAATGATATGGTGACTAAAGGCAGCTTCCCGCAATTACTGCTTACACCAATCAACTTCGATGCTGAATTTGAAGCGAACATGCAACGTGCGCAAGCTGCTGCTGTTGAAGGTCAAGCTTAATCACTTGATCTTGAAGTTAAAAAAGGCCGCAATAGCGGTCTTTTTTATGGCTTATTTAAAGGCTTGATGCCCCTGCTTTTTAATCTGATCCATTTTCACTGTGAGAGTTTGGGCTTTGGTTAGCTGATTGGCTGCAACAAATTGTTCAGCTTGTTTAATCTCTTTCAATAAGTCAGTTAACAATCCCTGATAAGCCGTAACTTTCGCATCTTTGGATTTTAGCTTTTGCAGACCTGAGGGTAAATTTTTCTGGCAAACTTCCACAGATTTTTGCATACCTTGCAATGCTGCCCGCGCCTCTTTGCTATCTTTGGCAGATTTGAAATTTTTTAAATGATGGTCAATTTCATGCATATTGTCATGATAGTGATTTTCTTCTGCCATGCTCGACGTGGTGATCCCCACTGTGTCCATCACAAAAATCATGCTGATTAAAAAATTTTTAAACATCCTTATTATCCTGTATTGTTTTTATATTAAACATCTTAGTGGGAAAGTCCTGAAAGATAAATTATTTTGATCCGAATTCTTGTATCCCTTGTCATCAGACTTACATCATTAACAATTAAAGTTAAAAATAAAAACCCCTCAATAATGAGGGGTTTTCTTTGCTGAAAATTGATCTTTTAAAAAGACTTATTCTGCATCCAGCATCAGTTCAGCACTCATGCCTACTGTGTTATAACCCGCATCGACATACATGATTTCACCAGTGATCCCGTTTGCCCATGGTGAGCACAGGAACAAGGCTGCATTACCGACATCTTCAATGGTCACATTGCGTTTTAGTGGAGCCACTTTTTCATTCAAATCCAGCATTTTACGGAATGATTTAATGCCAGACGCCGCCAATGTACGGATTGGACCTGCTGAGATCGCATTCACACGGATACCTTCTGCACCCAGGCTAGATGCCAGGTAACGTACACCTGCTTCTAAAGAGGCCTTCGCCAGACCCATCACGTTGTAGTTTGGCATCACACGCTCAGAACCTTGATAAGTCAGCGTTAACAGGCAGCCTTGACGTACAGCCAGTAATGGCTTCGCAGCACGTGCCATCGCGATAAAGCTGTACGCACTGATGTCATGGGCAATCTTGAAACCTTCACGGTCGGTTACATCAGTAAAGTCACCATCTAGGGTATGTGCTGGCGCAAAACCGATTGAATGTACGACGCCATCCAGACCATCCCAGTGTTTTGCCAGTTCTGCAAATGCATTGTCAATTTCTGCATCTACTGCCACATCACAAGGAAAAACCAATTCAGAACCGAATTGTGCAGCAAAATCATCTACACGTTTTTTCAGCTTTTCATTTGGATAAGTAAAAGCGAGTTCTGCACCTTCACGATGTAATGCCTGAGCAATACCAAAAGCAATTGATAATTTACTTGCAATACCTGCGATCAAGAAGCGCTTACCCGCCAATAGTCCTTGTGCCATGTGAATCTCACTCAAAATAATTTATATGCATGATGCCAAGTCTAAAGCATTTTAGAAATTGCATAATGCGCCTTTTTTCACTGGATCATAAATTGGAATCCAGTTTCCGACCGATGTAGGGTTTTATCTTAAATCGCCAGATGTAAAGCCTGATGGGTATTTTTCCAGAGCTGCTGTGCTAGTTCATCTTGATCCATGTGCAGACTCTTGGCCAGGCCTTGCAGGACATAAGGCAGATTGGCAGGCGTATTGCGAGTTCGCTGCTCAGTAGAATGCTGGCAACATAAAGGCGTCATGTCCGGACAATCGGTTTCAAGCACCAGATATTCCGGCCCTACCTGTTGTACCACCTGATGCAGTTTTTTAGCATTCGGATTGGTGATTTGTCCTGTTATTCCAAGCTTGAAGCCCAGCTTGATAAAGGCTTTGGCTTCTTCAATCCCGCCACCAAAGGCATGGGCAATACCGCCCTGTTTAAACTGATGCTGTTTTAGAATCTGTAAAACATCGGCATGAGATTTACGGATATGCAGTAACACAGGTTTATCAAACTGCTGCGCCAGTTCCAGCTGTGCAGCAAAAAAATCTTTCTGTTTCTGAAAAAGTTCCGGCTGTTTATGCCGTTTATCGAAAGTATCCAGACCAATTTCACCAATGGCAATACAAGGCTCTGTGCTTAATAACTGCTCCAGATCCTGTAAATGCTCAGGTTGATGCTGCTCAATATAAAATGGATGCAGGCCGGGTGCCAGATGACTTTGAGGCGCATTGTCTAACTGATTAATAAAATGATGCGTCTGCAATAAATCCTTAAACCGGCTCTGTAAAAAACCAATTAAGACCAGATGCTCCACCCCTGCTGCTTTGGATGCATAAGCCAGCTGTTCCCGATCATGATCGAAATCGGGAACATCAAAATGGGTATGGGTATCAAATAACGAAACCATCAGCGTGCTTTGGCAGGAGTTGCAGGCTCGGCTTCTGAAGCAGCGTTCTCTGTTTGAGGCAGATATTCAGGTTTCAGAATGCCATTCAGCTGTTCATAAGGAATGACCAGACGTGGCAAACCCACCACATAAGGACCAATCTCATATTCGGCATATTGCAGCGCCAGTCCCTGTTTAGACAGGTAAAAATTATCTGTCAGCTTAAATTTCCAGGCCTGTTCATATTCAGCTACATCATTGGCCAGTTTGGATTCCATCACCCAGATTTTAAAAGCCTCATAAGCTTTGGCTTCGAGCTGAGCCTTTTGTTTAGGCAGAATGATATCATCCAGCTTAATCAGCTTTTTCTGCTCAAGATCAAAATTGTAGTAGGTTTGAGCAGAAGCGCCATGCGCACCACCGAGATAATGGGTACTGTTTAAGACCACAGTCGCGAGTGGATCACCAGATTGTAGAATTCTCGGTTTGATCATCAAGCTGATACTATGGCTGGCACTGAGTGCTTTCAACTCCTTATCCAGATTCAGGAAAGTCTGCATATGCGGCTGAATCTGCTGTTCAAGCTGCTGTTTTGGAGTTTTGACATTGGCTAATGCAGTTTTTGGTTCGGAAGCAGCGGCTTCAGCTTCACTTGCTGCAGATGCTTTCGCCGGTTCAATCGCATCAATAGACAAAATGCCCTGTAGCTGCTGCAGAATCTGCTGATCTATCCATTCATCGATAAATGGCTGATTGCTTTTCAATCTCTCGATAGAAATCTCAGGACAGTTTTTTCCTTCACATTCAGGCAAGGCCAGTTTCAGCTTCTCAGTATCACCACTCAGCTTCAGCACTTCAGGCTGAGCCTGTACCACTTCAGGCGCAGCAGGCTCTTTCGGCTCTTTTTCCTTAGGCTGGCAGGCACTCAGCAAAACCGCTGATGCCAATACTGACAGACATAAAACATTCTTATAATTTGACATGCATTAACCTTTGTTCAACATCATTATTTATCCTTGCAGGACCTACCTGTTAGAACATATTCTGATAAATATCCACTTTCAAGACTTGTTGTGTTTGTTCTTTGGTTAAATAGATGTCCAGTTGTTTGGCATCTTTGCTAATTTCCTGACTACGATAATGTAAGCCAATTCCTTCCTGATCGAAGAACCAGTCCGCCTGCCCCCAGTACAGTTTTTTTGGTGCTTTCTGCTGGACTTCTGCATTATTGTCCTTTAACCATTTTTGGTAAGCCTGCTGCACAATCTGATCCATCTGCAATTGCTGCTCAGGATTGATAATATCTAGCGGACTGAGTATTTTTTGCTGCACACGGTCAGCCACAAAGAAATAATAGCGTTCATTGACGCGGATATTTTCCTGAGTGCTGTCTACCCCAATTTGCATTAACACAAATTGATTGCGCTGATAAGGAATACGGGTATACAGCGATAACTCATAGGCTTTATTCAGTTTGAGCTGGGCTTGCCAGGCATCTGATTTTTTTACATACGCATTAACCGCCTGCTGCAGACTCATATCCTGCTTTAGGCCAATCTGATCCTGAATGACTTTTGCTTGCTGCTTTTCAATAGACTGGTTTAGCCAGGAATCAGCTGTCTTTAAGGTTTGAATATCCAGATTAATACAGTTTTTAGTTTCACAAAATGGCAAAGCAATATCGGCCGATTTCTCCTGGATATTCAGATAAGGCAAAACTTTGGCTTTTTCTTCAGGGGTGACTGCTGCAGATTTTTTCTGTTCCGTCACTGGCTGTTCTTTTTCATTTTTATCACATGCACCAAGTAACAAACTGCAGCCAATGACTGAACCGAGCAGGATTTCCTTACTAAACTTCATGATTTTTTAGAGATATAAGTAATGAGTCGTCTAAATGTAGCACAAAATAAAACAGCTTCCGGAGAAGCTGTTTAACATTTTCCAAGCCTGAAGGCTTAGTGTTCGCGTGTGTTACGGAATACGATATCCGGATAACGTTCCTGCATCAGCTGTAAGTTCACTCGGCTTGGTGCAAGATAAGTCAAATGACCACCACCATCAACAGATAACTGGTCATGGGCTTTTTTCTTGAATTCATTAAATTTCTTCTCATCTTCGCAAGATACCCAACGTACTGTATTGATGCTCACCGGCTCATAAATACAGTCCACCTTGTACTCTTCTTTCAGACGATACGCCACCACTTCGAACTGCAGCACACCCACAGCACCAACAATCAGGTCATTGCTGTTTTGTGGCATGAAGACCTGAGTTGCACCTTCTTCAGACAGCTCTTTCAGACCTTTTTGCAGCTGTTTTGACTTCAACGGATCTTTCAGACGGACACGGCGGAACATTTCCGGTGCAAAGTGCGGAATACCGGTAAATTGCAGTTTTTCACCTGAAGTGAAAGTATCACCGATCTGGATGGTACCGTGGTTATGCAGACCGATAATATCACCCGGCCATGCTTCTTCCAGATGCTGACGGTCACCAGCCAGGAAGGTCAAGGCATCGCTAATGCGGATATCTTTATCGATACGCACATGCTTCATTTTCATGCCTTTTTCATACTTACCTGAACAGATTCGCATGAAAGCGATACGGTCACGGTGTTTCGGGTCCATATTGGCCTGAATCTTGAAGATAAAGCCTGTAAAACCTTCTTCATCTGCCTCTACTTTACGGTCTTGAGTTGGATGCGCTTTGGGAGGCGGTGCATATTCGCTAAATGTATCCAGAACATGGTCGACACCGAAGTTACCTAAAGCTGTACCGAACAGCACTGGAGTTTGACGGCCTGCCAGGAATTCTTCACGATCTAATGGCTCATTGGCCATTTGTACCAGTTCCAATGATTCTTCAAATGCCGCCCAAGCCAGCTCACCGACTTTTTCACGTAAATCAGCATGGTCATAGCCATCACGAACTTCGATATCAGTAATCACTGAACCAAAACCGGCTTTATAGACATAGAACTTTTCTTCGAGCAGATTATAGACACCAGCGAAGTCACGTCCTGTACCGAGTGGCCAGGTAATCGGGACACATTTAATTTTCAGGACATTTTCGATCTCATCCAGCAGCTCTAAAGGCTCACGGATTTCACGGTCCATTTTGTTGACGAAAGAAATGATAGGAGTGTCACGCATACGACACACTTCCATCAATTTGATGGTACGTTCCTCGACACCTTTTGCACCGTCAATCACCATCAGCGCTGAGTCTACCGCAGTGAGGGTACGGTAAGTATCTTCCGAGAAATCTTCATGCCCCGGGGTATCCAGCAGGTTAATCATCTTGTCCTTGAACGGGAACTGCATGACGGACGTGGTGATCGAAATCCCACGCTCTTTTTCCATTTCCATCCAGTCAGAAGTGGCTGCACGATCCGATTTACGGCTTTTCACCATACCTGCAACCTGAATGGCCTGACCCCATAACAGCAGTTTTTCTGTCATGGTGGTTTTACCGGCATCGGGGTGGGAAATAATAGCAAAGGTTCTACGAGCCTTTACCTCTCTAGCTAATTGATCTTTAAACATGAGAAAAATCTACAATATGTACACAGTTATGTACACATTTCTAAATATGTACTAAAACTGAAAAAGTGGGAATTCAAAATTGGCGTAATTGTAGCAGATTTGAATAGGATTTTACTGATTGCGGATATGTCTTGATTTATCCACAATTGAAAGTATTGTTATCTTTTTAATCTATATCTTTGCTTCGGACTTTTCGGCTTATCAGGAATGGTGCGTTTAATCAGACCAGCTTCTATTGCAGGATTTAAGTAATTCCTTTGGAATGTTGCTCGATGAGTTAATCCAACCAATTGCATCAATTCAGCTAAAGTATAATCTTCTTGCTTCATTGCCGAAAGTAAACGCTGAACTTGGTCGCTCACTTGTACGTTAACTTGAGCGGTAACATGATCGCTATCTTGAGCGGTATCAGTTGAACTAAGAATGGCATCTAAAATCATGTGTAAGATGAATTCTATAAACGGGGCTGAATCAGTACGATCTGTACTTGCTTGCAACGCTTCGTAATAAGCTTTTTGATTTTGGTAAATCAAGCTTTCAACTGGAATATTGGCAAAGATTGGATTCCATCTACTTAAAATCAATGTCTGCCACAACCTCCCCATTCGACCATTACCATCTGCGAATGGATGAATAAACTCAAACTCATAATGGAATACTGAACTTTGAATCAGTGGATGTATATCGCTGTCATTCAACCAATTAAGTAAATCAGCCATCAAACGGTTAATCTGATTCGCAGGTGGAGCCATATGCACTACTCGATCACCTGACATTACACCGACACCACCATGACGATACTGACCGACTTCATCAATTAAGCCTGTCATTAAAATTTGGTGCGCTTGTAATAGGTCTTTTTCTTGGCTTGGTTGCCACTGCTGAAATGCTTCATAGGCTTTAATGGCATTACGTACTTCCTGAACTTCTTTCGGAGGTGCAATCACAGTCTTACCATTTAGAATCGCCGTGATTTGTTCTGTACTTAACGTATTCCCCTCTATTGCAAGAGAACCTTGAATAGTACGGATACGATTGGCTTTTCTGAGTTTTAAGCTGTCCTGAATTTCCTCTAAAACAGTCAAACGCCCTATATTTTCACTGATCTGAGCAATCAGATGAATGATTTTTGAGGTGATGGTATAAGGCGGTTGGTATTTCATAATAGACCTACTTTGGTAAATTTATTTTTGAATGAAGTTCACAGCTTTCACCCCAAGCAATTAAGCGTCCTTCAAACTCAGGAACTAAAAATTCAATAAATTGATTTAAATCATGTTTATAAATTTTAAACTCTTCTGGCTGTTGAACATATTTTTTATAACGCTCTTTCCATTTACCCGAACTATCTCTCTCGTTTAATAAATCGGGTTTGCCTGTTACTTTTAAAGTAAGCATCAAATGCTTAATGTAAGCTGGATGATGTTCCATCAAGTTATGAGCTACACTCACCATATCATTAATATTGTTACCTACAACGTAACCAAATTTTGCACTTAAAATTGAGTTGACCACTGTTTTATAGGGTGCATGTAAAATGTATTTAGGTGTACTAATACCCATTAGCTCAAGCTCTTTACGGATGGAAAACCACTGAAAGTTGAATTGACTATCGGTAAGGTAATGAGTTTTTATCCATAGTTTAGTAAACTCGACCAATAATTCAGATTTAGTTTTTGATGGAACTTTTGTATCAAGATCAACCTGTTCTAGTGATTCGATATATTTCTGAACTTTTAGTTTATCTTTTTGATTCTTACTCTCTTGTAAATAACTATGACGTAAGCCTAATTTTTGCTTTAGCTTTTGATATTCAGCTTCATAATCAAAAAAGTATATTTGCTTTGTAGCTTCGTTCTGGACTAAGTTTTGGAATTCGACGAACTCAGTATTCCACTGATTAATGATTTGATTATTCTTTATTTCAGGCTTTAAATAATGACACTCTAAAGTAAAAACTTTTGTTTTAATTGATTGAGCGACTGTAGAATCATTCACTACAAAGGCATTTGCATTATTGTTGTAGTAAATATCTTGCATTGACTGCTTCTTCGCTTTTTCTGTTGGTTCAAAATGATTAAAAATCCACAGTAAGCAAGCATTGTTATCTTGATAAAAAATCTTACGATCAATAATCACATTCAAAAAAGTTGTAGAAAGTTGTCCTTCAAAAACAACTAATTGCTTTTTATATAATGAAGATACATCTGGTCTACGCCATTGCTTTAGATCAATACTTTTACGAACTTGCTCAATATGAATATCACTAAAAGCTTCATCTACTTGAAGGCTTTTATATATGTTCTCTTTCAGCAATTTATGTTGTTGAGTTTCTTTCGCAATTTGATACTTTAGAGCAGTTTTTTCTTGCTCTGATAACTGTTTGATATGCTTTACAGGACATTGGAAGTTTGGATTATTTTCCAACTCAGGAATATGTTTAAAAAAAAATGTTGCCGAGGAATTGATCTCCATGTGATCTATACGTCTGGCAAGGGTCACTGGGGATTGGCACCAAGCGCAAGTAAAATGAGGCTTGTTTTTATCCCGTTTATATCGCTCCCTTATTTGACTACGCCATTGAGTCAGCTCCATTTCAGACTGTTGAAAGAATACATTCACATCAATCCACATATTTTGATCTTTATCAACAATATGAACCAACTTCATGTATCCCCTCAACTTGCTTATCAAGCCAACATTAATATTGCCTTTAATCTAACCTTTACTAGCCTTTTTACCAATAACATTTTTAATAATTTCAACGACTTTTTCACTTTCAAATTGAGTTTTAAAAACAACGTCTACATCATCTCTGACATTTTGAAATAAAAGTTCTGCATGTTTAATTTTACGCTGCTCTTCTTCGGATAAGGTGTAGTTTGCCTTATCTTTCGTTTCAATCAACAAATTCAAAGTTTTCTTTCCACTTTCATACGGCTTTGTTGCATAAAGATTTTAAAGATAGAGCTTTCCTAAGTTGTTTAAATTTAAGTGACAACTTGGGTGTGAGGTCGGCCGAGCTCCGTAAACTTATTTAAGATGGCCACACGTGCATGAATCTCGTTGACTTGGCTATCAAAATTCCGAGCACTGAGCTTATCGCCTAATAATTTGATGCAGTGCATCTTGGTTTCTACCAGACTTCGCTGATGGTAGCCCGACCATTTTTTCCATAGTGTCCTGCCTAAACGTTTAACAGTGCGAAGTAATTCATTTCGCTCTAGCGAATGAACTTTTGTATCTTTCCAAGGCTTCGCATTTTTTCTGGGTGGAATAATCGCATGGGCATTTCGATCTGTGATCAACTGGCGACACCGCTTTGTGTCATAAGCACCATCGGTATAAACGGAGTCAATATGCTCATCTTGAGGAATCTGATCGAGTAAATCACCAAGTACTTGTGAATCACTGACATTATTTGTCGTAAGCTGAACGGCACGTATTTGCAGTGTTTCAGCATCTATACCAATATGCAGTTTACGCCATTGCCGACGGTATTCAGGCTGATGCTTCTTACGCTTCCATTCGCCTTCACCTAAAAATTTTAAACCCGTAGAGTCGACGAGTAGATGTAACCCATCACGACTTTTCTGGTAGTTAATTTGAATATCAATATACTTTTGTCTTCTACAAAGCGTCGTGAAGTCTGGTGCTGTCCAATCTAATCCGCAAAGTTTAATTAAGCTTTGAACAAAACCAGTAACCATGCGTAAAGTGAGTCTAAATAGAGATTTGATCATCAAACAGCATTGAATCGCTATGTCGGAGTAGGTTTGACTTCGACCTTGTTTGCCTTGAGGTTCTGCATACCATTGTGTTTTTGGATCGAACCAAATGGCAATATTCCCACGATTAATGAGAGCTCGGTTATATGCGGGCCAATTGGTTGTGCGGTAGATTTTGTGTGTAGGCTTCTTCATTTGGAAATTATATTGCCGAAGGAGTCCTTAAGAACAGCTTTGTGCAACAAAGCCGCTTATTATCCAATCTTTGTAAGGCTTGTGATTCATATAATTCAGCCAAATTTTCATTATAGTTAAATTTCGGCTGAGGGCCACGGTTTCACCTTGGTGAACTTTAGCCCAGTGGAATTTTCCCTGTTCCAGCCGCCGGGCACACAGCCAGATGCCCAATCCATCATGTACCAGTACTTTCATGCGATGGCCACGTTTATTACAGAACAGGTAAGCACAATGCGGTTTGATGGTAAATATCCATATCTGCTCAAAGGGTTGGCTATTCAGCGCAGTAAT
>NZ_DDLD01000003.1:0-80267 GCF_002339435.1 Acinetobacter sp. UBA2581
AAATTGTGGGACAGCAATGGCCCAAAGGCTGGTTTTTTTATGCGCTTTGATTAAGCACCAATTTTGCGGTATTTCTGACGCTTAGCTGCCAGATCATCACCATATTTCTTACGGCGATACTCTTCAAACTCGGTATAGTTACCGGTGAAGAATTCTGGAGTTTCATCTTCAAATGACAGGATATGAGTCGCAATACGGTCCAGGAACCAGCGGTCATGCGATACCACCATCACACAGCCCGGGAAGACCAAAATCGCATCTTCTAACGCACGTAAAGTTTCTACGTCCAAGTCGTTTGATGGTTCATCGAGCAGGATAACGTTCGCACCTTGTTGCAGGATTTTCGCAAGTTGTAAACGGTTACGCTCACCACCTGACAATTCACCTACGCGTTTTTGCTGATCTTGGCCTTTAAAGTTAAAGCGTCCAATATAAGCACGAGATGCAATTTCATAATCACCCACTTTAAGGATATCCAGACCGCCAGACACTTCTTCCCAAACGGTTTTATTGTCATCCAGGGTGTCACGGATCTGACCCACATAAGCAACTTTTACAGAATCACCCAAAGTCACCGTACCGGTATCGGGTTGCTGTTCGCCAGTCATCATACGGAACAGTGTAGTTTTACCTGCACCATTTGGACCTACGATACCGACAATCGCTGTTGGTGGTACTGTGAAAGACAAGTCTTTATACAGCAGTTTGTCACCAAACGATTTGCTAATCCCTTCAACTTCAACCACCTTGTTGCCCAGACGCGGACCAGGTGGAATATAGATTTCAGATGTTTCGTTACGTTGCTGGAATTCACGAGAGTTAAGCTCTTCGAAACGCTCCATACGTGCTTTGTTTTTCTTCTGCTGGCCTTTCGCATTTGAACGAACCCATTCAAGTTCTTTTTTCAATGCTTTAGCAAAAGATTCTTCCTGCTTGTTCTCTTGTTCTAAACGCGCATTTTTCTGTTCCAACCAAGAAGAATAGTTACCTTGATAAGGAATACCATGTCCGCGGTCAAGCTCCAGAATCCACTCGGCCACGTTATCCAGGAAGTAACGGTCGTGTGTAATCGCCACGATAGTGCCCGGGAAATCTTTCAGGAAGCGTTCCAGCCAAGATACAGATTCTGCATCCAAGTGGTTAGTTGGTTCGTCGAGAAGCAGCATGTCTGGTTTAGACAGCAGTAAACGGCACAATGCAACACGACGGCGTTCACCACCTGAAAGCATGGTTACATCTGCATCCCATGCTGGCAGGTTCAATGCCGCAGCAGCCTGTTCCAGCTGGTTATTCAGGTTATGCGCATCCCAAGTCTGGATAATTGCTTCCAGTTTTTCCTGTTCTTTCGCCAAAGCATCGAAGTCTGCATCCGGATCTGCATAGTCTGCAAATACCTGATCAAGGCGTTCAAGTGCATCAAGTGCTTCACGTACGCCGTCTTCAACGTTGCCGCGAACGTCTTTGGTTGGATCAAGTGGTGGCTCTTGCTCGAGGTAACCGATTTTGATACCCGGTTGCGCACGTGCTTCACCAGAGAAATCTTTATCTACGCCCGCCATAATACGAAGCAAAGTAGATTTACCTGCACCGTTCAGACCAAGCACACCAATTTTTGCGCCTGGGAAAAATGATAAGGAGATATCCTTGAGGATTTCGCGCTTTGGCGGAACCATCTTGGACACTCGGTTCATCGTATAAATATATTGGGCCACGTAGGACTCCTCAATTGAAAAACCAAATGGGGAAGAAACAAACTTCCCCTGCTCAATCATGAGCGAAAAAATAATCGGCTATTATACGCAGAAAGTCTTCAAAACATAAGCCATTCACGTGAAGTTAATGCCTTGTTACAAGTTTAATCCTGTTTATTTTTCAAACAGTATTTCTGACGCCTAAACTTGCATTATTTTATTGATGCTATATCGTTAATTAAGATATTCATTTGAATAAATATGCACTTTTCTTCATATTTCAAGTGCTAATATTTGAGCAGTTTCATTACAGCTAAAAACACAAGAAGACCAACGATCATGACTCATAAAGCAGAAACTTTAGCGATTCACGCAGGCTATAGCCCGGAACCTACTACTAAAGCTGTAGCAGTGCCAATTTATCAAACCACCTCATATGCCTTTGACAATACTCAGCACGGTGCAGACCTGTTTGACCTGAAAGTTCAGGGCAATATTTATACCCGCATCATGAACCCTACCACAGCGGTGCTAGAACAACGTATTGCAGCTCTGGAAGGTGGTATTGGTGCGCTGGCTTTAGCTTCAGGTATGGCTGCGATTACCTATGCGATTCAGACCATTGCTGAAGCGGGTGACAATATTGCTTCGGTGTCTACTTTATATGGCGGCACTTATAACCTGTTTGCACATACCCTGCCTAAACAAGGGATCGAAGTTCGTTTCTTTGACTATCAAGATCCGGAAGCTCTACGTAATCTGATTGATGACAAAACCAAACTGGTTTTTGTGGAATCAATTGGAAACCCACTGGGCAATATTATTGACCTCGAAGCGATTTCCAAGATTGCCCATGAATATGGCGTACCAGTCATCGTTGATAATACGGTTGCCACCCCAGTCCTACAGAAATCTTTTGATTTCGGTGCCGACATCGTGGTGCATTCACTGACCAAATATATTGGTGGTCATGGGAATTCGATTGGCGGCATTATCGTGGATAGTGGCAAGTTCCCATGGGGGCAACATGCTGAACGTTTCCCTGCTCTGAATACACCTGATCCGAGTTATCATGGTGTGAATTATGTTGAAGCTTTAGGTGAAGCGGCGTATATCGCGCGTGCTCGCGTCGTACCTCTGCGTAATACAGGGGCAGCGATCAGCCCGCAAAATGTATTTTTAATTCTGCAAGGCTTGGAAACTTTGAGCCTGCGTATGGAACGTCATACTGAAAATGCGCTGAAGGTTGCAGAATATTTGCAACAGCATCTAAAAGTAAAATGGGTCAATTATGCCGGTCTGAAAGATCACCCGCAGCATGCTTTGGCACAAAAATATGTGAAAGGTAAACCATCTGCCATTCTGACTTTTGGTGTAGAAGGTGGCCGTGAAGGCGGTGCCCGTTTTATCGATGCCCTGCAACTGTTCACCCGTCTGGTCAATATTGGGGATGCTAAGAGTCTCGCCTGTCATCCTGCAACCACCACCCACCGCCAGCTTAATCCTGAAGAGCTCAAATCAGCAGGTGTGAGTGAAGATATGGTTCGTTTATCGATCGGAATTGAACATATTGATGACCTGATTGCGGATCTGGAACAATCTCTTGCAGCAGTTTAAGCGCCATTTTAAAGCAGAAAACTCCAGCAAAAATGCTGGAGTTTTTTTATTTATTTTTTGAATACAATCACTTGCTTTGTGATTTATTTTCATGATAAAAATCAATTGAAACGGTGAACACAAATAGAGCAATTACTCTAATTTTTATTTTATTTTCAATAGTTTAATGTATAGATTTTCTTAAATAATTAGTTATCATATTAGTACTCATCTTCGCTCTTATCTCTGTTAGAGCCATCTTTGATTTTTTAATAAAAATAATTTGAAGGCAGTCTTCAAATTAGGGATAACAAACGTGAAAACTAGACTACAGAAACAATTGGAAAAACGTATTGCAGGTAAAACTGTCCTTATTACAGGCGCATCCAGTGGTATAGGTTTAACGACGGCACATCAGCTGGCAGATGCTGGCGCACATGTTTTACTGGTCGCGCGTACCAAAGACACCCTAGAACAAGTAAAAAAAGAAATTGAATCCAAAGGCGGTAAAGCTTCGGTATTTCCATGTGATCTCAACAATATGGAATCCATTGATGAAGTGTCCAAACAGATTATTGCTTCAGTCGATCATATCGACATCCTGATTAACAATGCGGGCCGCTCGATTCGCCGTGCGGTGCATGAATCAGTAGATCGTTTTCATGATTTTGAACGTACCATGCAGCTAAATTATTTTGGTGCAGTACGTCTGGTGATGAATATCTTGCCGCAAATGATGATTCGCCGTGCAGGTCATATCATCAATATCAGCTCGATTGGTGTATTGGCGAATGCCACCCGCTTCTCGGCTTATGTCGCATCTAAAGCTGCACTGGATGCTTTCAGCCGCTGTCTATCTGCAGAAGTCCATTCACATAAAATTGCGATCACTTCGATTTATATGCCTTTGGTTCGTACGCCAATGATTGCACCAACCAAAATTTATAAATATGTGCCTACACTGTCTCCGGAACAGGCAGCCGAACTGATTGCTTATGCGATTGTGAAACGTCCGAAGAAAGTCGCAACCAATCTGGGACGTCTGGCTTCGATTACCTATGCGATTGCACCAGACATCAACAATGTCCTGATGTCGATCGGTTATAACCTGTTCCCAAGCTCTTCAGCATCAGTGGGTCAGCCACAAAAACTGAACTGGGTACAAAAGGCCTATGCGCGGATCTTCCCGGGCGAGCACTGGTAATTTCTTCACAAATTTTCTGGCCGCCTAAGGGCGGCTATTTTATTTCTACACTTTAGAGATTTAATCGCTCAGGTTTATAATCTGAATGCGCCTAACGACACATCCTGTCTTTTCAGGCACAGATTTTTGCCGCAAATGCGACGAGATCACGTACACTATGGACGGATATTTCCTATCCATCTTTTTATATTCTGATTCAATTAATGGAAACCCTTATGAACAACGTGCAATGGCTCGATGAAGTAAAATTTAACGAACAAGGTCTGATCCCTGCCATTGCCCAGCACCATCAAACTGGTCGTGTATTGATGGTCGCCTGGATGAACCGTGAAGCGCTGGCTTTAACTGCCGAAAAAAATCAGGCGGTATATTTCTCCCGTTCGCGCAACAAGTTATGGCATAAGGGCGAAGAATCTGGCCATTTCCAGACTGTGCATGAAATCCGTCTGGACTGTGATGCGGACGTGATTATTTTACAGATTGAACAGCATGGTGGTATTGCCTGCCATACCGGCCGTGAGTCATGTTTCTATCGTAAACTGACACCAAATGGCTGGGAAATTGTGGATGCACAAATCAAAGATCCTGCTGCAATTTACGGTGAAAAATCAACAAATCCACATACGCTTGCTATGGATGCCTCAACTGCTCAGTCTGAACAAGTTGAAGTATTGTCATACTTGGGCGAGATGATGGCAGAGCGTAAGAAAGCTGATCCGGAATCCTCTTATGTGGCCAAGCTGTACCATAAAGGTTTAAACAAGATTCTGGAAAAAGTCGGTGAAGAAAGCTTTGAAACCGTGATCGCGGCTAAAGATTTCAAAACTGAAGCCTCTGAAGACAACAAGAATGACCTGATCTATGAAGTAGCTGATCTGTGGTTTCATACCATTGTGATGCTCGGTTACTTCGACCTGGATCCGCAACTGGTCCTGAATGAACTGGCACGCCGTCAGGGTCTATCCGGTCTGGTTGAAAAAGCCAATCGCCAACATTAAATCGTGAATGAATCTACCTGTGTCTGATCTGCAAAAACCCAAAGCAACCTATGAGCAGGCCACTGCCATTGATAACGCACGTCTGGGAAAATCTTTTAAAGTCATTGCCTATGCGGGCACAGGTAAAACTACGACCCTGCAAATGATCAGTGATGCCATGCCAGAACGGCGCGGCATGTATCTGGCGTTTAATAAATCGATTGCTTCTGAAGCACAGAATAAATTTCATCGTGGTGTGGACTGCCGAACGTTTCACTCCCTGGCTTTTCGCAGTGTTCCACGTGGAGTCACGGATAAGCTACGCCTACCGCGTTTAAGTCCAAGCTTTATTGCCAAGGAATATCGTCTTGAGCCCATGACCTTGCGCCGGATGATGGGCGGACGTTATGAAAAATATGTGCTGATGCCTTCGCGTCTGGCCAGTCTGGTTGCGAACGCAGTCGGCTATTTCTGCTCGACCAGTTCGCAATATCCCGCCCCGCGACATATTCAGGCACCGAGCTGGCTACACCCAGATGATATTGAAGCATTGCAAAAGAAACTTTATCCAGCAGTTGAACGGCGTTGGTTAGAGTCAATTGATCCCAATCATCAGGCCGGGATTGGGCATGATATTTACCTGAAACTTTGGGCATTGTCTGAGCCCAATATTCCTGCCGACTATGTGCTGTTTGATGAAGCACAGGATGCCGACCCACTGATGCTGGGAATTTTGCTGAAACAGCGTAGCACTCAGGTCATCTATGTCGGCGATGCGCATCAGCAGATTTATGCCTGGCGTGGCGCAGTGAATGCCATGCAGCAGCTGCCGCTACCCGAATCTCGTCTGACCACTTCATTCCGTTTCGGGCCTGAAATTGCGTTAAATGCCAATGCGATTTTGGGAGCATTGAATGAAACCGTGCCCCTACTCGGTAATCCGCACTTAAACTCCAAAGTCGTCAATAAACCGCACACTAAATTACGCGATGCGATTCTATGCCGGACCAATGCGCGTGCTATGGAACTATTACTTGCCGGTTTAGTACGTGGCGATAAAGTCAGCCTGCAAGCGGATCATGTCAAACTGAACCGTTTTGTTGATGCCGCTGCGATGCTGAAACAGGGCAAGCGTGTAGTTGATGTGCCTGAACTGGCCTGGTTTAACTCATGGCATGATGTACACGAATACTGTGAGACCAATGAAGGCAGTGATATCAAGCCTTTAGTCAAACTGGTCGATGAACATGGTACTGATCCCCTGAAAACTGCCCTCGCCAAAATCACCCCAATCGGGCAAGCGGACTACATCATCTCTACCGCACATAAGGCCAAAGGTCTGGAATGGGATCGCGTTCATATTGAAGATGACTACCAGTTCAAGCTGAATGAGAAAGACCATAAAATTAGTGACGAAGAGTTACGTCTGCTGTACGTGGCCTGTACTCGTGCTAAAGTAAGCTTAAATATTCATCACATTTATGACCTCATTCAACAACTGAAAATCAGGATGCCACAGTCACTGCGCCAAGCCGTCGGCTAAGGTAAAACATAGATGTAAAAATCACGCTACAGGTGATCCATGCACATCGAAAAAATACAACTCAAACATGCTCTGCACTTTTCTAATATCCAGCTCGATTTTGATCTGCAAAAATCACCTGTGACTTTAATTCTGGGTGATCAGGGTTCGGGTAAAACCACCTTGCTGCGCTTAAGTTATCAGGCTTTGACCTGGTTTTCTGCACGTTTTCGTGACTTGCGTACCGCAGGTTTAAGTATGCTGGATCAGGATATCCTGCAAAACCGCCTGCAATCCAAAATTGATATTCTGGTGCGTTTTCCTGATGATTTGGGATCATTGCCTGAATCGGCACAGGGAGAAGCGGCCCCTGCCCAATCCTGTTCTTGGCAGTTATACAAAACTTTAAATAGTCAGGGCATTGGCTTTGCCAAAGCAGAGACCCAGCAACTCGATACCATGGTGAGTCTCTATCAAAAGGCAAGACAACATGACCCTTTGCTCGGTCTGCCTATGGTTGCCTACTATCCGGCTGAACGCTTCGTCAATGAAATCAATTTACTCAGCAAAAATAATCAGGCCATTTTTCAGACTGCGCATGCCTATGAAATTACCGCCATTCCCTTTACGACTTTTGCACGTTTCTTTGAATGGTTTCGTGAAATCAGTGATATTGAAAATGCACAAAGTGCCAAGATCATTGACCAGATTCTAGATCAGGCGCTACAGCAATCGGATGATATACAGGCAGATCAGCTGGCCCAGCAAATTGAAAAAGCCAAAGCGCATATGCATACACCGAGCCTGACTGCCTTGCGTGAAGCTTTATCAATTGTACTGCCGGAACTTAGCCAGATTTATCTGGACTATCAGCCCAAACTGCAATTCATGGTGCGTTATCAGGATCACACCTTTAGCTTTCAGCAGTTGTCGAGCAGCATCCGGAACTGGATTGCGCTGGTGGGAGATGTTGTACGGCGCCTTTGTCTGCTTAATCCGCACAGTTTATTTCCCTGTCAGGAAGGTACTGGCATTTTGCTGATTGATGAAATTGATCATCAACTGGATCAGGACATGGCTGCCATCATTTTACCGCGTCTGCATCAGGCGTTTCCTAACTTGCAGATTATTGTGACCGGAAACCGACCGGAATTGCTGGAACAGGCGCAGAATTTTCAGTGTCTAAAACTGGAAAATAAACAGCTGCACCCCATCCATCTGAATCCAATGCAGGTTCATTATGATCATTTCTATGCAGAGTTGCCGCTTGAGATTAGCCAAAATCATTCAGATATAGAAAAAGTTGAAGATGCACTTCAGGAACCAGAAACAGTCAACCTGACGGCTCAATCTGTTTTGCAACTGATTCAGGATCAGTTAAGCACAGAACAGCAGCAAGAACTTTTACAACTGTTGAGTCAGGATAATTCACAAAGCCTGCCTCAATCTTCTTAAATAGTGCTGAAACGATAATGCAATTTAAAAATTAAAATCAGGATGCAAGAATAGGTTTTGATTTTCTGCATTCCTGATCAAGAAGTTATAAATTTTTATCAATAAATGCAGGGAGTTTGATCTTTATTTTCGGTCAAATTTGTACGAGATGTTCAAGCATGCACCCCATATCAAAACCAAGCTTACGTATAATCTACAAGTTCTACATAAAAACATTGATGTTGTGGTTATCCTGTAATATGATCGGTTTTACTTGCAATTTTCGTTGTAAAATCGGAATTTGCTATCGTTTATAAGTTGCGCAATACAACTGTTTTATTCTGTTTGAATATCATTCTGGCTTTCAAGATCGAGAAGTTTTGGGTCGCTCTTTGCGGTCCTGTAATCCTTGAAAGATAAAGATTCACCCTAGGTTGACCTTAACCTATATCACGACAATGGATACGAGTGTGCTGCCAATTATTATATTGTTACCGTTAGTATTAGGCACAACCCTTGTCTCGTGGCTGAAGCAATTTTCACGCGGGGTAACGGCTTTAGGAGCAATTGCCGTCAGCCTCAGCAGTTTCTTATTACTGTTGAGTCAGGCGCCTGCTGTATTTAATGGAACGGTAATTACCCAGACCTGGTCCTGGCTACCTCAGCTTGGAATCGATTTCAGTTTCCGGCTGGATGCTTTGGGCATGCTGTTTGCTCTGCTGATTAGTGGGATTGGTACCCTGATTTATATCTATGCCTATTACTATCTCAGCCCTAAAAACTCCCTGAGTAAACTGTATTTCCTGCTGATGCTGTTTATGGCAGCGATGCTCGGCATTTCATTGTCTAATAATCTTCTGATTCTCCTGATCTTTTGGGAACTCACCAGTATTTCTTCCTTCCTGCTGGTCGGTTACTGGAGCAATTATGAAGCGGCTCAACGCGGCTCACGCATGGCTCTGACCATTACCGGGATGGGCGGCTTATCTATGCTGGGTGGTTTTATTCTGCTCGGACAGATGACGGGTACCTATCAGATTGACCAGATTCTGATGATGGGTGAACAGATTCAGGCGCATGCTCTATTTGTACCGACATTATTATTAATTTTACTCGGTGCTTTTACCAAAAGTGCGCAGTTCCCGTTTCACTTCTGGTTACCAAATGCCATGGCTGCACCGACGCCGGTGTCTGCCTATCTGCACTCTGCAACTATGGTTAAAGCAGGCCTGTTTTTAGTTGCACGTTTATTGCCGATTTTTGCAGGCGCGGCACTGTTCCATAATATTGTTACTTTTATCGGGTTATTTACCCTGTGTGTGGCAGCGTTCTTTGCCATCTTTAAAGAAGATCTGAAAGGTCTGTTGGCCTATTCAACTATTAGCCATTTAGGCCTGATCATGTGTCTGCTGGGTATTGGCTCACCACTGGCGGTCGCAGCAGCAATTTTCCATATCATCAACCATGCAACCTTTAAAGCTGCCTTGTTCATGATTGCCGGGATCATTGATCATGAATCCGGTACTCGTGATCTGCGAAAATTGTCTGGTCTTTGGCAAATGCTGCCTTTCACCGCAACACTGACCATGATCACCGCCGCCTCCATGGCTGGTATTCCATTCACCAATGGTTTCTTGTCCAAAGAGATGTTCTTTACCGAACTGGTCGCAAACTTAAGTGGCCCAGTCCTGGTGGGTGCAGCCATTGCAGGAACATTGGCCGGGATTTTCGCTGTCGCCTATTCAATTCGTCTGGTACATGGCGTATTTTTTGATGGTCCATTAGGCCAGCAAGTCCCAAATAAGGATGCGCATGAGCCGCCATTTGGTATGCGTGCACCGGCTATTTTACTGGCTTTCCTGTGTATCGCAGTTGGTTTGTTACCAGGATTACTGGTCGAAAAGATTGTAAATAGCACTACACAAGCGTCAACCCAGAATTTCGCCTTTGAAGGTACTCACCTCGCCCTTTGGCACGGTATTAATCTGCCTTTGGTGATGAGTATTATTGCGATATTCGGCGGTGCAATTTTCTATTTTGCACTGGCCAAAGGCGGTGCAATTCGGGAAATTGATCTGGATCCAAAACTCGGCAAATTGCAGGGTCGTGTACTGTTTGATCTGTTCCTGAAAAATCTATTACTGAATTCAAGACGTTTCCGCCGTGCGACTGAAAATGGCAAACTGCAAAGTTATATTTTGTGGATTGTGCTGTTTACGATTGGCCTGGTGGGCTATCCACTTGTAGTCAATGGGATCGACACCGGTAGCCGCGAACTGACCCATGCTCCAGTGCTTGCCATCGTTCTATGGTTATTACTGTTCTCTGCCTGCTGGATGATGCTGTGGTTCCATCATGAACGGATTAAAGCCATCCTGATCAGCGGTGCAGTCGGTCTGGTAGTTACCATGGTTTTCATTGGTTTTTCGGCACCCGATCTGGCTTTGACCCAGATTACAGTCGATGTAGTAACGACGGTTCTGCTACTAATGAGCCTGTCACTCCTGCCACAACTCACACCTTATGAATCCAGCCCGACCCGACGCTGGCGAGATGCAGTGATTGCGGTCTGCGGGGGTCTAGGAATTGCAACGGTTGCTTGGCTAGTTATGACACGTGACCATAATTCAATTTCCTGGTTCTTCATCCAACAATCGATTCCGCTTGGTGGCGGTACAAACGTCGTCAACGTAATTCTGGTCGATTTCCGTGGTTTCGATACCTTCGGCGAGATTACCGTACTTGGGATTGCTGCCATTGGGGTACTGAGTCTAATGGACGGTATGCGTGCTCATGGCACCACTATTACCCAAGGCCTGACTTACCGTTTTAACCCCTCCCCTTTGATGCTACGAATTACTGCATCATGGATTTTACCGGTAGCACTGGTGGTGAGTCTGTATATCTTTATGCGCGGCCATAATCTTCCGGGTGGCGGTTTTATTGCCGGTCTGGTCACCTCATTGGCCTTGATCATTCAATACGTTGCCATTGGTCAGGATCATGCAGAAAAAATGCTGGGAGCTAAATCTGGACGTCTCTATGAAATCTGGATTGGTATCGGTCTGACTATTGCAGGCCTAACCGGTATCGCAGCCTGGTTCTGGTCACGTCCATTCCTGACCAGTGCCCATATTCATGTCCATCCGCCATTACTTGGCGATATGCATCTGGCTTCTGCCGCGCTATTTGATGTCGGTGTCTATGTCACCGTAGTCGGGGCGACCATGTTGATGATTTCCGTTCTGGGTGACTCCCGTCACTCAAGTATGACTGGCCCAGTACCAAGAGGATAATAGAATGATTAGTTTAGAACTTTTATTAGCCTCAGCAATTGGCCTACTCACTGCCACCGGGATCTATCTGATTCTGCGAGCACGTACCTTTCCGGTCGTCCTTGGGCTGGCCATGATTGGTTATGCAGTGAACCTGTTTTTATTTGCCATGGGCCGTATTCAGATGAATTCGCCTGCAGTGCTCACCGAAGCCACGCAGGTCACCGATCCTTTACCTCAGGCGTTAGTGCTGACCGCCATTGTAATCGGTTTTGCTACCACCGCCTTTATTGTACAGCTGGCCTTACGTAGCCGTTATGAATCAGGAACAGACCACGTTGATTCCAAAGAAGAGATACCGCAACATGACCCACGTGAGGATGAGCCGTAATGACTGATCTTCTCAACTTCTTGAATCAACACACCCCTATTTTCAGTATTCTTTTACCGGCGTTTACTGCCTTTATTTTAGTACTGTTAGGTAACCCAGGTTCCGGTTCTCTGATTACCGACTGGCGTCAGCCTTGGCGTCGTGGCGTGAGTCATATTTCGACCCTATTGGGTTTGATTATGGCGATTGGCTATCTGATCAATAGCAGCCAAGGGCAAATTAGTGTCTACACTTTAAGTGAATGGGCCGCCCCTTTTGGTATTGTGCTGGTCCTGGACCAGCTCTCTGCCTTGATGCTGGTACTGACCTATACACTCGCTTTGCCAATCGTTTGGTATGCCAGCAGAGAATGGGATATTCGCGGGCGTTATTTCCATGCCATGGTCCATTTTCTATTAATGGGGCTTAGTGGTGCCTTCCTGACCGGTGACTTGTTTAACCTGTTCGTGTTCTTCGAGATCCTGTTAATGGCATCCTATGTCCTGCTTTTGCATGGGCAAGGCAAGGCACGCTTTCAGCTCGGTGTGCATTATGTGGCTATTAACCTGCTTGCTTCTGCCATGTTCCTGATCGGACTCGGGATGATTTATGGCAGTGTCGGCAGTCTGAATATGGCTGATGTTGCCCGCCTAATGCCAACTTTGGCAGGAGATGAGCATAAGCTGGCCGTTGCGGGCGGACTGATGCTATTTGTGGTGTTCGGGATCAAGGCAGCCATGTTACCGGTAGGCCTGTGGCTTCCTAAAACGTATGCTGTGGCAACTACTCCGGTGGCTGCCCTGTTTACCATCATGACCAAAGTCGGGATCTACGCGATTATCCGGGTCAATGGTACTGTATTTGATGATGAATACAGTCATCAGATCCTGATGAACTGTCTGCTGATAATTGGGGTGATTACCTCACTGTATGGCGCATTTGGTGCAATTGGAACTGAACGTCTACGTCGTTTTGTCGGCTTTATGATCCTGTCTTCAGTCGGGACTATTCTTATTGCGATTGCCATGAACAGCACCCAGGCTTGGGCAGGTGCCTTGTACTATATGGTGCACAGTACCCTGATTGGCGCAGCCTTTTATATCCTGTGTGGCTGGATTACCTCACAGCGTGGCGAGTTTAAAGACCATTTTAAAATTGCCCCACAGATGAAACAGAATAAGCTGGTTTCCATTGTATATTTCATCATTGCCTTGATGATGGCCGGCTTGCCGCCTTTCAGTGGCTTCTTCGGTAAAGTGTTTATCCTGCAAGCTTCAGGACAGTCTGAGCATCAAATGCTGATTATCTTCACGGTTCTACTGGTCAGCTTACTGAGTATTCTGGCTTTTACCCGGGTCGGTTTTATTCTGTTCTGGCGTTCAAGCCGACCGGAACAGGATGAAAATTCTGAAGAATTCAGCAAATATGAAGCCTTACCAAGCAAGGCACCAGCACGAAATGACCGGGTCATTTATCTATTATTGCTCAGTCTGACAGCCTACGTTGTTTTTGCTGCACCGATTTATCAATATAATTATCAGACCGCAGCACAGATTAAGACCAATCCGATTTATGAAGCAGCATTATTAAAACGTGATGCTGAAGGTAAGTTCATCAGTGTACAGCCATTTGATCCGGGTTATTTACCAGAAACTAAATACGGTGGTGAAACGCCTGATCCAAATGCACATCTGATTCCTTATGTCATTTCAGAAAACACCTTAAATGGCGATCATATTTCTGAATTTAAACAGCGTCAGATTGATAAACAGTATATTGAACAGAACAAATACGACGACAATCAACTTAAACCGGCGGAGGGACTTTAATGGCTGAATCATTACTTCAACGCTGGTTCCCTCATCCTTTCGTGTCAGTAATTGTGGCGATGAGCTGGGTCATGCTGGCCCATAATATGGAAGCCGGCACACTCCTTATGGCAATATTTCTGGCCATCTTGATTCCGCGAATGGTCGCTCCTTTTATTGATTACACACCGAATATCCGATGGATCCCGGCGATGCGCTTATTCTGGGTCGTTGTTTGGGACATCATTGTCGCCAATATTAAAGTCGCGATTCTGGTGCTAGGGCCAACTAAAAATCTGCATCCAAAATGGTTTCGTGTTCCTCTAGATACCGAGCATGAAGAAGTAAATACGTTGCTGGCAATGATTATTACCACAACACCAGGTACAGTCTCTGCGGGGATTGATCAGGATCGTGGCGATATTCTGGTGCATGCCTTAAGCACGGATGATGAAGAGGCCGAAATTGAAACTATTAAACAGCGCTATGAACAACCATTGATTAAAATTTTTAGCGCACAATCAGGAGCTGAAGCATGACCATTCTGCCATATGCATTGCTGATTTGTCTGGGTGCTGTCACGATCTCCATGTTACTGTGTCTGATCCGGCTGGTTATGGGCCCATCAATCGTTGACCGTCTGCTGGCACTGGATACCCTATTTTTAAATGCAACCTGTCTGGTGGTGATTCTGGGAATCTACTGGAGCAGCACTTTCATGTTTGAAGGTGCCCTACTGGTGGCCATGCTGGGCTTTGTTTCTACCGCTGCCCTTGCCCGCTATTTCACCACCGGCCATGTCATCGACTAGGAGTTTTTAAATGCCTTTGATTTTAGAAATACTAGTTTCGATTTTTTTATTGATTGGTGCTTTCTTTATGCTGGTGGGTGGTATTGGGATGATACGTCTACCCGACCTGTTTATGCGTCTGCATGCACCGACTAAATCCAGTACCCTAGGCTTAGGAAGCTTTCTGATTGCTTCTATTATTTTTTCGGCTATCTATGGTCGTTTAGGTTTTGCTGAAGTACTGATTACCCTGTTTGCCTTCATTACTGCACCGGTATCTGCCAACCTGATGGCGCAAGCGGCCTTGCATTTACGTTTGCGCTCGATGAGTGGTGAAGTGCCAGAAACACTAGAACGTCCATTGCCTTGGCAGAAAACCCGCCGTCGTGCATTTTATGAAAAGAAAATGAATGACCAGGATTCAAAGTAATAGTTAGCCAGTTCTACTTAAAAGTTCAACCATAAAAAAGCCACCCTAAGGTGGCTTTTTTATTGCGCTTTATAAAAGCTTATTCTTCATCTTTCTTGTCTTCAGCAGGAGGTAAATCCTTCACTGCTTCAGCAATCAGACCAAACATATAGTTACCATATGCATTGGTTTTGTCGTAATGGAAACGTAGACGAGGTGTAATACGTGTCTTGATTCGACGGCTCAGTTCATGGCGCAGGAACCCTGATGCCTTATTCAGGACATCGAGTGTTTCTTTATTAGCGGCTTCACTTTGCTCATCACCAAGTTCACGACCCATTACTGTGACATAAACTTCTGCATATCCTAAGTCTGGGCTCACCTTCACGGCTGAGATGGTCACCAGACCACCCAGACGTGGATCTTTCAGCTCCTGACGAATCAGTTCAGACAACTCGCGTTGTACCGTATCCGCCATACGCTTCAGACGTTGACTACCCGCCATTAAAGACTCCGTTTAATCAATTGCACATCATACACTTCGATTTTATCGAGAGGTTTGATGTCTTTATAGCCTTTCACCGCAAGACCACATTCCATACCGGCACGAACTTCTTCCACCACTTCTTTATAGCGACGAAGAGATTCTAGCTCGCCCTGGAAGATCACCACGTCATCACGTAATACGCGAATCGGTTTGTTACGGTGTAATACGCCTTCAAGTACCATACAGCCTGCTGCAGCACCAAATTTGCTTGAATGGAACACTTCACGTACTTGAGCAACACCCAAGATGGTTTCACGGTGTTCAGGAGCAAGCTTACCGCTCATCGCTGCTTTCACGTCATCAATCAATTGATAGATCACTGAGTAGTAACGAATGTCGATACTGTCTGCATCTGCTTTTTGACGTGCAGTATTGTCGGCACGTACGTTAAAGCCAAGAAGAACCGCTTCTGAAGATTCAGCAAGTGTGACGTCAGATTCAGTAATCGCACCAACACCAGAACCGATGATACGTACTTTTACTTCATCCGTTGAAAGCTCAGCCAATGCAACATGCAGCGCTTCCAATGTACCGCGTACATCAGTTTTTAATACCACATTGACGATCGGCACATCTTTTTTGCCCATAGACGCCATGATGTTTTCAAGACGCATTGCAGATTGACGTTCAAGACGTTTTTGACGTTCACGATCCATACGCGCATCGGCAACTTCACGTGCTTTCTTCTCGTCATTCACAACAAGAACTTCGTCACCTGCCATCGGCGCTTCTGGAAGACCCAGAATTTCAACTGGAATCGAAGGACCTGCAGACTTGATACGTTTACCGTTTTCATCGGTCATGGCACGAACGCGGCCATAAGATGAACCAGCAAGTACCAGGTCACCCACTTTCAGCGTACCGTTTTGAACCAGAATAGAAGTCACTGCACCGCGGCCTTTATCAACACGCGCTTCAATCACAACACCTTGTGCCGCACCTTCTTCAGACGCCTTCAATTCAAGCAATTCAGACTGAATTAAAATCAGGTCAAGAAGTTCATCAATACCGGCACCAGTATGTGCAGATACTTTCGCTACAGGAACGTCACCGCCCCATTCTTCAGGTACGATTTCTTTGGTGGTCAATTCGTTCAATACACGATCTGGATCAGCTGAGTCTTTATCCATCTTGTTGATTGCAACAATGATCGGTGTACCCGCTGCACGTGCGTGATCGATTGCCTCTGCAGTTTGTGGCATCACGCCATCATCTGCTGCAACAACCAGAACTACGATATCAGTCGCTTTGGCACCACGTGAACGCATTGCAGTAAACGCTGCGTGTCCCGGAGTATCAAGGAATGTGATAATACCTTTATCCGTGGTTACATGGTAAGCACCGATATGCTGGGTAATACCCCCTGCTTCGCCTTGCGCCACTTTAGCACGACGAATACGGTCCAGAAGCGATGTTTTACCATGGTCAACGTGACCCATGATAGTCACAACTGGCGCACGAGTAGTTTGCGCACCACGTGCTTCTTCAGCCTGTTCAAGCAGGTTATCTTCGACTGCAGTTTCAGAAACCAGTACCGGGTTATGACCCATTTCTTCAACCACAAGTGCCGCGATTTCCTGATCGATTGCCTGGTTTTGAGTAACCAGTTCACCCATTTTCATCAGTGACTTGATGACTTCACGAACCTTAACCGCCATTTTCGCAGCAAGGTCAGCAACGACAATCGTTTCACCGATTTCAACGTCATAAACCTGTTTTTTCACTGGCTTTTCAAAACCATGCTTGTTCGCTTGGCTAGATTTCAAACCACGTTTGTGTGAGTTATCACGGAAAGACTGCTCTTCACCACGACGACCACCTTTTTTCGGTGAACGTGTATTTGAAGTGTTAGTACCACGTTTAATTTCGCGGTCTTCTTTCGCAAATGAATCTTCATATGCCTGGCCAACCAGACCAGCAGCAAGTGGAGAATCATCAATCACACGAATAGTTGCAGTGGTATCTTCAGAAGAATATTTCGACGCCATCTTGCGCATTTGCTCAAGGGTGCGTTGTTGTGCTTCTTCAGCTGCCTTACGACGTGCTGCTTCTTCAGCTGCTTTTAATTGAGCGGCTTGAGCTTCACGCGCTTTTTTCTGTTCTGCTGTTTCAACTTGTTTAACCGCTGCTTTCACAATCGGTTTATTAGTTGATTTGCGTTTTACCACAACAGCTGCTTTAGGTGTTTCCTGTTTCTCAGTTTCTTGTTTCTGAGCTGCACGCATTGCTTCTAGGGCTTTGCTTGCATTGTTTGTACCTGATTCAGGTGCATCAGCAGGTTTTTTAGCTGGTGCTGACTTCTGTTCAGCTTCTGCTTTCGCTTGCTGTTCAGCTTGAGCCTTCGCTAAAGCTTCTGCTTTAATTTGTTCCGGGTCTGGCTTAACGAATGTATGTTTCTTGCGAACTTCTACATTAATCGTTTTCGCCTTACCTGAAGTACTTGCCACTTTAGCAGTACTGGTCGTTTTACGTTTCAACGTGATTTGTCCTGCATGGCCATCAGAACCTTGTGTCTTTTTCACATGATTCATTAAGCGATCTTGTTGTTCGGTGGTAATAATATCGTCAGCTTTACGCTGTGGTAAACCTGCCTCACGAACCTGCTCTAGGAGCTTATCAACATGGCGACCCACGCTGAGTGCTAACTCTTTAATCGACTTGTCCGTCATATACTACCTCCTAGTTAAACCATGATTCGCGCGCTTTCATAATAAGTTGACCGGCCTTCTCAGCACCGAGACCTTCGATATCTTCGATATCATCAGTCGCTTGGTCAGCTAAGTCATCTACGGTTACCACACCACGAGCTGCGAGAGCTTGCGCGATCTCTGCTGTCATGCCTTCCATTGCAACAAGTTCTTCACTTGGCGCTTGTACGTTTTCTTGCTGTTGTAATGCATCAGCAAGTGCAATTTCTTTTGCACGGCTTTGCAATAGTTCAACCAGTTCCGCATCCAGTTCGATTTCATCAAACGTTTCTGGCGGTACGTAAGCAATTTCTTCAAGCGAGGTGAAGCCCATTTCTACTAACGCCATCGCCAAATCTTCAGCAATATCCAGACGTGTAACAAACATATCCAGGTATTTTTGCGCTTCGCTTTGCTGACGTGCGTAGTACTCTTCTTCCAACATCATGTCCAGCTTGTAGCCAGTCAATTCAGATGCCAGACGAACGTTTTGACCTTGTGAACCAATTGCACGAGCTAGCTGATCACTAGTCGCGAAAATGATGTCTGCAGTACGTGCATCTTCATCGATGACAATACTAGATACATCTGCTGGTTCTAATGCGCTTGCGATATATTGCGCAGGATCATCCGACCAAACCACTACATCAATACGCTCGCCATTGAGCTCTTGCTGTACAGCCTGGATACGTGTACCACGCATACCAATACAAGCACCCACCGGGTCAATACGGTGGTCGTTGGTTTTCACTGCAATTTTAGCACGAACGCCCGGTTGACGAGCTGCGGCCTTAATTTCAATGATTTCTTCAGAAATTTCAGGAATTTCTTTTTTCATCAATGCAATCAGCATTTCCGGTTTAGCACGTGACAACAATAATTGTGCACCACGGCCTTCACGGTTAACGCTATATAAAATCGCATTTACGCGTTGTTTCGGACGAAGGATTTCCTTCGGAATCATCTCTTCGCGTGCTAGATACGCTTCTGCGTTGTCACCCAAGTCAATGATAAAACCATCTTTGGTTTGTTTTTTCACTTCACCGTAGATCAGCTCACCGACTTTAGATTCATAAGCATCGGCAACCAGTGCACGTTCTGCTTCACGGATCTTCTGTACAATTACCTGTTTTGCGATCTGGGCAGCAATACGACCGAAATCGATTGATTCTACTTCCAGTTCACGGATATCGCCAATCGACCACTGCGCTGGATCGACATCAGAGATCGCATCCTGACAAGCAGGCATTTCATGATCTTCATCAGCCACTACTTCCCATTGACGGAAAGTACGATAATCACCAGTTTTACGGTCAATTTCTACACGAAGACGAGCTTCTTCCGAGTGAGTCCCCTCGTAGAATTTCTTCTTAGTCGCTGCAACCAAAGCTTGTTCTAGCGCTTCAAAAATTGCTTCACGACTTACACCTTTTTCGTTACTAACCGTTTCAACGACGGTAAGAATTTCACGTGCCATAAGTCACCTATTCGTTCAGATTCTTATTAATTGAATTAATCTTGATAGACCAAGTTTGCTTTATCGATATTGTGACTGTCGATATCCAAAATCTGTTGCTTTTCTACTTCAACTTGAATCATTTCATTTTCAAGGTCGACTGCAACCAGTTTTGCCTGGAATTTACGACGGTTATCGACGGCACTGATCAAACGCAGCGCAACCGTTTGTCCGATATAATGAGCCATCTGCTCCAGCTGGAAGAATGGACGATCCCAACCTGGTGAAGACACTTCAAGCGAATATTCACCTGAGATTGGATCATGTACATCCAAGATCGCGCCGACTTGCTGTGTGACACGTACACAGTCCTGAACCCCAATACCACGACCCTGCTCTTCTTCGCCATCTTCATTGACAACAGGTGCTGCATTTTCATCGACCGGTTTGTCGATATAGATCCGTAATAATGAACGTTTGCCTTGTGGCAGGAATTCAATCCCCCACAGATTTACATCACAGGCTTCAACTGCTGGTGCAATCAAGTCCTGAAGTGCTTGAGTTTTATTTGATAGCTTCATTTACTCTCGTCATCTGGTGCGATTTTATGATCTATTTGACCACTACAAACCAATACAAACTATAGTAGTAGTGAAACATGGAGATTTGACCAAATATTGTCGACACTACACGATAGCCAATAAAAAAGGGCGTAAATCGCCCCAATTAATGCACAATTTGAACTTTTTTCAAATCCCACTGTGCAAAAAGGCCCACCATAGTTGTGAGCCTCTTTTAAGAAACTTGGTAGCGGGAGCTGGATTTGAACCAACGACCTTCGGGTTATGAGCCCGACGAGCTACCAGACTGCTCCATCCCGCATCAACGTGCAAAAATTATATACAAAAGATGCGAACTTTTCAATCACAACCACATCATTCTGCATATTTGTTATCTGTTACTGAAAAATTGGTAGCGGGAGCTGGATTTGAACCAACGACCTTCGGGTTATGAGCCCGACGAGCTACCAGACTGCTCCATCCCGCATCAGCATACAAATAACATTCAGCTTAACATTCTATCATTAAACTGCCTTTAAAGTTTGCATCTTTAAAGGATTGGTAGCGGGGGCTGGATTTGAACCAACGACCTTCGGGTTATGAGCCCGACGAGCTACCAGACTGCTCCACCCCGCAACAACATGCAAATAATCCTTCTCAACTTAAATCTGATTTAAGTTGCCTTTTAAAAGTTTGCGTCTTTAAAAAAGGATTGATTGGTAGCGGGAGCTGGATTTGAACCAACGACCTTCGGGTTATGAGCCCGACGAGCTACCAGACTGCTCCATCCCGCATCAACAGAAGTTTTTTTAGCTGCATACACCAACTTATATTCTGGATTATAAGTTGGTGCGGAAGGGGGGACTTGAACCCCCACGCCCGAAAGCACTACCACCTCAAGGTAGCGTGTCTACCAATTCCACCACCACCGCAGCTGTGACGCATTCTAGTCGCATCACTGAAAAAAAGAAAGGTTTAATTAAAATTATTCGGTCGTTTGTGGTGCAGTTGGTGAAGTTTCAACCGGTTGCGCAGGCGCAGTTGGTGCTGATTGAATTGACGATAAACTGTACGCATTCGTGGTTTGTTTCTTGGCAAGAATCGCCAAAGTAATACTGGTCACAAAGAACAATGCGGTAAAAACTGCCGTCAAACGGGTCATGAAATTACCCGAACCTGAGGCACCAAAGATCGTTGCCGCACCGCCGCCGCCAAATGATGCACCTGCATCCGCACCTTTACCATGCTGAACTAAAATCAAGACAATCATCAAAATCGCTAAGATAATATGTACTACCAGCACAAAAGTTTGCATGCTGAACTCCTAATTATTGTGTATTTGCAAATGCTTGAGCAATTTGATGGAACGACTCAGCATTGAGTGATGCACCACCCACCAATGCCCCGTTAATGTCAGGGCAGGCTGCTAACTCTACTGCATTTTCCGGTTTTACACTACCACCATATAAAATCGCCATAGTCGCAGCATAACCTGTAATCTGGCTCAAACCCTGACGGATCTGGGCATGCATGGCCTGCGCATCTTCTGGAGAAGCTGTTTTACCGGTACCAATGGCCCAGATTGGCTCATAAGCAATCACAATATTTTTCCACTGTTCATCTTCTACCACAGTCGCGATATCGCAAATCTGTTGGAGAACCACCGCTTCTGCCTGCCCTGCTTCACGCTGTTCCAGACTTTCGCCCACACAGTAAATTACGGTTAAACCGGCATTTAAGGCATTCTTGATTTTAGTATTTAAAATCTGTGAACTTTCAGCAAAAATTTCACGACGTTCAGAGTGCCCAATCAATACATAGTGAATCTGGCTATCAGCCAATAATTCAGCACTCACTTCCCCGGTATAAGCGCCTGTCCCTGCAATACGTGATACATCTTGTGCTACGGTATATACAGGGCGATTAGCAGAAGCAAATGCAGTTTGAATTTGAGTTAAGGCAAGGGTTGTCGGCGCCACACCCAAATGACATTTCTCTGTTGAAACTGGTGCAGACTCAAGCAAGTCTTTTAAATTCTGAACCAAAGCTTGGGCATCTGCCTGCATTGGATTCATTTTCCAGTTGCCCACCACCCAAGGGGTAATCGTCGAAACCGACATAAATAACCTATTTCACTGACATATCTTGAATTGGGCACATTCTACACGGAATTGTAAAATTTAAAGAATAGTTTTATTCATCCTATTTCTCAGTTTAGACTATTCAAAATGGTTATTTTTTGTTATCACTGAAAAAAATGCCCGGTTCTTCCGACCAGTTCAAGCTTTTACTGAATATCACGAAGATTGCAGCATTCTCAGCTATGGTATTTTTGTATAACAAACGTATAATTTTAGAATAGCAAATTAAAAAAATTGAATTGATAGGCATTTGAAGCATGACAGCATTGCAGGGGTCACCAAGATTTACGGGGTTTATTCGTCGCCTGGTCGATGAAGGGGTATTATCAGCTGAAGATATGCGGACTGCTTTAGCCAATGCCAAACAGGAAAAAACAGATATCGTGGCCTATTTGGTCAGTCATCATAATCTTTCCCCTACTACCATTGCTGAAACGATCTCAGTAGAATTTGGTGAGCCTCTATTTGATATTGGTGCTTATGATCCGGGACAAATCCTGCGTGAAGATATTGATGAAAAGCTGATTACCAAGCATCGTATTCTGCCAATTTATAAAAACGCCAATATTCTTTATGTCGCCACGAGCAATCCGACCAATATCGAAGCAACGGATGCCATCCGCTTTGCAACCAAACTGAATATTGAAACTGTTATTGTTGAACACAATAAACTCGAAAAACTGATTGAGCAAAACTTTACTGAAGAAAGTACTTTTGATTTTGATGATGATTTCGATCTGGATGTAAATGTCGATACAGCCGATCCGACTCAAGAAGAAGACGAAAAAGACAAGGGTGAAGAAGCCCCTATTGTTAAATATATTAATAAGTTACTGATTGATGCTATTCGTATGGGCGCTTCGGATCTACATTTTGAACCTTATGAAAAAATGTATCGGGTGCGCTATCGTGTCGATGGGGTTTTACGTCAGATTGCAACCCCGCCCCTACAACTGGCAAACCGTTTGGCGTCGCGTTTGAAAGTCATGTCGCAGATGGACATTTCTGAGAAACGCGTGCCTCAAGACGGCCGTATTAAATTAAAGCTCTCAAAAAACAAAGCCATCGACTTCCGTGTTAACTCGCTCCCTACCCTGTTTGGCGAAAAACTGGTTCTACGTATTTTAGATCCGTCTAGTGCCATGCTGGGAATTGATGCTTTAGGTTATGAACCTGAGCAGAAAGAATTATTTATGGAAGCCTTAGATAAACCGCAAGGGATGTTACTGATTACCGGTCCTACTGGTTCCGGTAAAACAGTATCCCTTTATACGGGCTTAAACATCTTAAATCGTGAAGATACCAATATTTCTACTGCGGAAGACCCAGTCGAGATTAACCTGCAAGGGATTAATCAGGTGAACGTCAATAATAAAGTTGGCCTGACGTTTGCAGCTGCTTTAAAATCCTTTCTGCGTCAGGATCCTGATATTGTCATGGTCGGTGAGATCCGTGATCTGGAAACAGCTGAAATTGCAATCAAAGCAGCGCAAACAGGTCATATGGTGATGTCAACTCTGCACACCAACAGTGCTCCGGAAACTTTGACCCGTTTACGTAATATGGGCGTACCTTCTTTCAATATCGCGACTTCAGTCAATCTGGTGATTGCGCAGCGTCTGGCCCGTCGCTTGTGCTCACAATGTAAAAAACCGGCTGACATTCCAAAGCAAAGCTTACTGGAGATGGGCTTTACCGAAGCAGATTTACAAAGCCCTGAATTTCAGATTTATGAGCCAGTCGGCTGTAATGAATGTCGTGAAGGTTATAAGGGCCGGGTCGGTATTTATGAAGTTATGAAGGTAACACCTGAGATTTCAAGAATTATTATGGAAGATGGCAATGCCATTGAAATTGCTGAAGCTTCCGCACGTGCAGGATTTAACAATTTACGCCGATCAGGGTTAGTGAAGGTTATGCAGGGGGTGACTTCTTTACAGGAAGTCAATCGTGTAACCAGCGAATGATCGTGCTGAATATAAAATAAGGATAAAGCTATGGCAGCAGTAAAAAAAGGCCAGATGACACCGATCTTCAGTTATGAAGGGGTTGATCGCAAAGGCGCCAAGATCAAGGGGGAATTGCCGGCACGAAATATGGCCTTGGCAAAAGTGAACTTGCGCAAACAAGGCATTACGATCAAAACCATCCGGGAAAAGAAAAAAAATATTCTCGAAGGTTTGATGAAGAAAAAAGTTTCCACGCTGGATATCACCATCTTCACCCGTCAGTTAGCCACCATGATGAAAGCAGGGGTGCCTTTAGTACAAGGCTTTGAAATTGTTGCAGAAGGTTTAGAAAATCCATCTATGCGCGAGGTTGTACTGGGAATCAAAGGTGAAGTTGAAGGGGGGAATACTTTTGCCGGAGCATTACGAAAATACCCACAATATTTTGACAACCTATTCTGTTCTTTGGTCGAATCTGGCGAGCAATCTGGTGCTCTGGAAACCATGCTGGATCGTGTCGCGATTTACAAAGAAAAAAGTGAGTTGTTAAAGCAAAAAATTAAAAAAGCCATGAAATATCCTATATCAGTAATTGTGGTTGCAATTATTGTGACGATTATTTTGATGGTGAAAGTGGTACCCGTATTTCAAGAACTTTTTCAAGGATTTGGTGCAGACCTACCAGCCTTTACGCAGTTTGTTGTTAACTTGTCAAATTGGTTCCAGCAATACTGGTTCTTATTTATTCTTGGCATTGGAATTATTATTACTATATTTCTTGAAAGTAAAAAACGTAGTAAAAAATTTCGAGACTTGCTTGATAGAGCTGCACTTAAAGCTCCCATTTTTGGTGATCTGGTCTATAAAGCAATTATTGCCCGCTATAGCCGTACCCTAGCGACGACTTTTGCTGCCGGTGTACCATTAATTGATGCCCTTGAATCTACAGCTGGTGCGACCAATAATGTGGTTTATGAAGAGGCCGTATTGAAAATCAAGGAAGATGTTGCAACCGGTCAACAGCTTCAATTTGCCATGCGTGTCACGAATAAATTTCCTTCTATGGCTGTACAGATGGTTGCGATTGGTGAAGAATCAGGTGCATTGGATGCTATGCTGGATAAAGTTGCGACGCATTATGAAAACGAAGTCGACAATGCGGTCGACGGTTTAACTTCCATGATGGAACCCTTGATTATGGCAATTCTTGGTGTCCTTGTTGGTGGCCTTGTTATCGCAATGTACCTTCCAATTTTCCAAATGGGTTCCGTGGTTGGCTAATTTACAGGTTAAATATTTTGTTTATTAATGTTATTTCTTATTTTATTTCAAACCCAACTGCGCTTTCTCTCGCAGTTGGGCTTTTTAGTCTCTGTATTGGTAGCTTTTTAAACGTTGTCATTTACCGCACCCCTAAAATGATGGAACAGGAATGGCGTACAGATTGCCAGCTGTTTTTGCATCCAGACCAGCCCATCATTGATGAGAACAAAATTACTTTAAGCAAGCCAGCTTCAACCTGCCCGAAATGTCAGACTCCTATTCGCTGGTATCAAAATATTCCAGTGATTAGCTGGATATTATTACGTGGTAAATGTGGTAACTGTCAGAATCCAATCAGTATCCGCTATCCATTTATTGAACTTCTCACAGCTGCTTGTGCGCTGATAGTGGTGGCAGTATTTGGGCCTACCATACAGATGCTGTTTGGTCTGGTTTTTACCTATGTCCTGATTGCCCTCACCTTTATTGATTTCGATACCCAGTTATTACCCGATCGCTATACCATGCCGCTGGCTGCACTCGGCCTGGGCATTAATAGTTATGCGATTTATACTACCCCTGATTCTGCCATCTGGGGCTATATCATTGGCTTCTTATGCTTGTGGGTGGTGTACTATCTGTTTAAGCTGGTGACCGGCAAGGAAGGTATGGGCTATGGAGATTTCAAATTACTAGCTGCCTTAGGTGCCTGGATGGGGCCTATGCTCCTACCACTCATTGTATTATTGTCATCATTGGTGGGCGCGATTATTGGGATTATCCTGCTTAAAGTCCGTAAAGAAAATCAGCCCTTTGCCTTTGGCCCTTATATTGCCATTGCCGGCTGGATTGCCTTTTTATGGGGTGAGCAGATCATGAAAATCTATTTAGGTCAGTAAAGTGAAATTTGTACTCGGTTTAACTGGTGGAATTGGTAGTGGCAAGTCTGCTGCCAGCCAATGGTTTGAAGCTCAAGGGATTGCTGTCGTAGATGCGGATATTGTCGCCCGTGAAGTCGTTGATATCGGTCAACCAGCCCTACAGCAGATTCAGCAAGCTTTCGGCGATTGGGTTTTACTCAAGGATGGTTCATTGAATCGCCGTGTTTTGCGCGAACATATTTTCCAGTCTCCTGAAGCACGAAAAATGCTGGAAAATATCACCCACCCTGCTATTCGCAATTCAATTATTCAACAGTTACATGCAGCACAAAGTCCTTATGCGATTTTAGTTTCTCCTTTATTGTTTGAAACAAATCAGCATGAACTAACACAACATACGTTATTAATTGATGCTGCTATTGAACTGCAAATTCAACGGGCTTCACAGCGCGATGGACAAAATGTAGAGCAAATTCAGAAGATCATTGCCGCACAAATGCCGCGTGAACAAAAGTGTGCCATGGCTGATGATATTGTACTGAATGATGGTGAGCTAGAACATCTCTATGCTCATCTCACACCATTACATGAAAAGTATCTTCAGATGGCTGCTCAAAATCATTAACCCGAACTCAGTCAGAGTTCAAATAAAAAGCAGCCCTGTTAGGACTGCTTTTTTTGTTGTTTCAGTTTTTGGCTGAGACTGTCTTGATGCATTAACCAGCGCCAAGGCTGTATGGCACCAATGGCCATACCTACCAAACCAGAGACAATCGCGAGACTTAGAGGTTCATTTAATAACGGTACAGCCAGTATGGCAGCAATGAATGGTGCGAGGGTCACGATACTGCCCGCTTTAAATGCACCTAAACGCTTAATCGCTTCCACATAAGTTAGTGTCGCTACAATCACCACAAAAACACCGTGAAAGAGTACCTGGGAAGCCATTTGCCAAGGTTCAGCAGCATCCAGATGTTTGGGGAAGAATAGCAGATAAATTGGCACATAAATGATGGCTGACCAGATCGCTACACTGGCCATAGAATGCCAGGCAGATAGCTTCCATTGACGTAGCAGTACAGTGAATACACCCCACCACATTGCACTGATGAAAAATAGCAGATCGCCTAATCCCAAGGCCACACCGGACTCTCGGAACATCAGCCAACTCATACTGCCAATCGCAAGCAGCATAATCGCCATACTGATCCAAGTATGTCGGTCAAATCCCTGTTTAAATAACACAAAAGCAGCCACTGCGGTACAAAGTGGAATACAGCCATTTAGAAATACGGCAGCATGAGCTGCAGGTGCATAATGGAAAGCAGTATAAGCAGTCAGGCAATACCCTACCCCGCCAATCATGGCTAAGAGAAAGGATTCCTTACTCCACAAAAAGGCTGTGTCCTTTTTATAAATCAGGACTGGCATCAGAATCAGAAAAGCCAATAGAAAACGTAATCCCACCAGATCCCAGGCACTAATCCCCCACTGGGCACTTAAGCGCGTGCTTAAGGTAAAACCTCCCCAAATACACATGGTAATTAAGACAAAGGCATAACCTTGCGTTCGGGGAGACATAGACTTCTTCTTTAACAGTATTTAGGTAAATAATAAAAAGGACTTAAGCTTGACGCTGACGACAGGCTTCATAAAGAGCCATCCCTGTTGCCACGCTCACATTCAGACTTTGCAGATTTCCTGCCATCGGAATATAAACCGTCTGATCACATTGGCTTTGGGTAATTGGACGCAAACCGGTATCTTCCGCACCCATCACCACGCATACACCTGTACCAGTAAAATCAAATTTCTGGATAGGTAAAGCTTTTTCATCCAGCATCGTACCAACCACACGTACATTAAATTCATCTTTGATTTGACCCAAAGTACGCGCCAGATTGGTCACCTGAATAAACTTCACTTTTTCTGCACCACCTGCTGCCACTTTACGTGCAGTCGGCGTCAGGCTTGCTGAACGGTCACGCGGTACAATCACAGCCGCTACACCCATCGCTGCGGCAGTACGAATACAAGCACCCAGGTTATGTGGATCCGTTACCTGATCGAGTGCTAATAGAAGTACTTGAGAATCTTGTTTCAATAGATCTTCCAGATCCTTTTCATTTAAGGTTGGATGCGGGCGAACTGCCGCTACAACGCCTTGGTGAAAAGGCAAACCAGCCAGTTTTTCCAGCTTGTCACGACTAGCCTGCTGGACACTAATGCCAAAAGGCTCAGCCAATTCCAGCACACGTTTCAGGCGCTGATCATCACGGCCTTTCAGGGTAAAAAGAGTCAAGACACGTTCAGGCTCAAGCTCCAGCAGTGATTCTACTGAATGGACGCCATAATAATACTCAGGTTTAGCCATGAACGACCTCGAAAATAAATTGGGAAATAGGCAGCAAAAGAAAAATCCTGCAAAGCCAACTTCACAGGATTCTGTATTAAGCTTAGTTTAACCGATTCAGAACAAAATTTCTTGATCGGTTACAGCTCATCTGTAGGTCTGTTTAGCCTTCAAAATGGCAAACATAGTCCAGCACATCATCAGTTTCAATTTTGAAACGGCTATTGCCTGGCACATAGAAAGACTGACCAGCACGGAACAGTTCTTTTTCTTCGCTGTCAGCGATTTGCACACGGCATTCACCTGAGATGATTTCCATACGCTCAGGCACATGTGTTTCAAAAGTTAATGCATTTTCTGAAGGTAAAATTACCCCTAAGGTTTTTTTAGTGCCATCTTCAAATTGCACCACATGGCTAATGCATAACCCGCCAAAATACACATTCGATTTTTTAAGTACTGATACATGATCAAACTGAGCTGACATGCCATTTCTCCAGATAAAGCATTTTGTAATATTTTGATTGCTGTAGTTTAAATGTGCACCCACAACTAATCAATCGAAGTTTATCGGACTTGAATGAAATTATTTGTGCCCCCTGCTTGCCTTGATTTGAGCCTGTTTAAGTGATTTCGACAGATCCTGGAAAATGCCGTGATTTTTCCCGTCATTTATAAGCAAAATATATTCCGACCTGATTTAATTTAACTTTCAAGCATGTCAGAAAAATGAAAATATCTTTTGCAACTTCAGTGGCCTGATCTTGGTTCCTGTGACACAACATTCAAATAAGCGTGTATTAATCCCTGAAATTTAAGATAGAATGAAATCGATTTATCCTGATTTATAATAACAGCCGCGTTGCTAGACTGAAGCAACTGACATGCTATTTCATTCAAACTTTTCGCAGCCCGGATGCGTTTATGCTGACACATTTAACTCTGATCAATTTTGCTTTGGCCGAGCATCTTGCTATTGATATTGATAAAGGTTTTAACGTTCTTACTGGTGAAACCGGTGCAGGTAAATCCCTGTTACTGGATGCTCTGTCTGCCTGTCTGGGGGAGCGAACCGATACCAATTATGTGCGTTATGGCACCGAAAAAGCCGATGTAACAGCAACCTTTAGTTATCAGGAAGACAGCCCTGAAGCGAGCTGGTTAAAAGAGCATGAACTGGATGATGAGTCGGGGGAGATTCATTTACGCCGGGTGATCTTTGCCACTGGCCGCAGTAAGGCCTGGATCAATGGTCGTCCCAGTAGTCTGTCTGAACTGAAAGAAATTGGCCGACTACTGGTTCAGCTTTATAGCCAGCATAGTCAGCAGCAACTTCTAGAACCACCTTATCCCAAACACTGGCTGGATCGCTATAGCAATTTTTATGCACCGGCTCAGGAAGTACGTGACGCTTATAGCACCTGGCATAAAAATATTCGCCAGCATCAGGCCGCGCTGGATGCACAAGCAACCCGTAAGCAACGTATGGAAACTCTGGAGCTGCAACTTGAAGAACTGGAAGAAGTCGTCCAGACGGATTATCAGGAAATTGAGCAGGAATTTGACCGCCTTTCACATCATGAAGCCATCATGCAGGATTGTGTTTATAGCCTGAATGGCCTGGATGAAGGTGAACAGAATATTTCGCAGGAACTGGCTTCAATCTTGCGCCGCATGGAATCGCATGCCGGTCGTAGCGAACAGCTTTCCCAGATTTATACCTCTTTACTGAATGCCCAAAGCGAACTCGAAGATGCAACGGCAACCTTACGTCAGTTTATGGATCGGCAAAGCTTTGATCCAGAGCGTATGGAAGAACTGAATTCCAAACTGGAAGTATTTCACCGTTTAGCACGCAAATACCGCACCCAGCCAGAATTGCTGAAAGAAGAATATGAGGCCTGGCAGACTGAACTTGAACAATTGCATCAGCTAGAAGACCCAGAAACTCTGGCTGAACAGGTCGAGGTCTCTTATCAGGAGTTTCTAAGCAAAGCTCAACATCTGGACCAGATTCGCCGTGATGCAGCCGAACCGCTGGCGAAAAAACTGACCGAACAGGTGAAACAGCTTGCCCTACCTGAAGCGCATTTTGAATTTAAATTTGAGCCTTTGGAACATCCATCAAGTGAAGGTTTGAGTTTTATTCAGCTTCTGTTTACTGCCAACAAGGGCATACCAGCACAACCTCTGGCACGCGTGGCTTCAGGCGGTGAATTATCCCGTATCGCCTTGGTGATGCAGGTGATGAATGCAGAAAAAACCGAAGCTGAAGTATTGGTCTTTGATGAAATCGACGTCGGGATCAGTGGCGGAACTGCGGAAATCGTGGGTCGCTTATTGGCTGATCTGGCACAGCATGTACAAATTCTTTGTATTACCCATCAGGCGCAGGTGGCTGCACAGTCCGACCAGCATTTATTAGTGAAAAAACGCCAGACTGATCCAGCCAGCAGTACCATTATTAATCTGGAAGAAAGTGAAATTGTACAGGAACTTGCACGTATGACGGGTGGCGTGGAAATTAATGAAACCACCTTGCAGCATGCACGTCAGTTAAGACAGTTAAAGTTTCAGCAAGCATGAATTATGCTTAATAAAAAATCCCTGACTAGTGCAGGGATTTTTTATGAACAGCTTTTAGTTTAAAACAACTTATAAAAAATTAATAAAAAATAAAGCACTCCGCTTTAAATATAAAATTTAATATTTTCTTCTATTTAATTATTTAGTTTGATTATTAAACAATTAAAAATATATAAACTTATTCCTTCTTAAATTTATTTTATATTCTTAGTCGATAATAAATAAGCCCGAGAATTTACCATTCAATAAAATAAAACTAATTTTATTGATTTATTGAAAAAATAAAAAAAATACCTACTTGTAGTTTTTTTATACCCAGTATCTACAAAGCTAAGTTGTCAGTGATACATTTTTGTGGGATAAGTAAATAAAGGAATAGACAATTTGCAAATTGAAAATCCAGTCTTTTGCCCTGATAAATCATCTACCACGATCACAAACGATATAGACTTTTGGAGAGCCGCTCAGGTGACTAAACAATATCTGACTCATCGTTGTCTGATTGCGCCACCCCATGCAAGTGACGATTTTTTTGCGCATACGGTCATTTATTTGGCCCGTCATGATGAAGATGGTGCTCAAGGGATCATTATTAACCGCCCTGCTGGTATTCAAATTAAAGAATTGCTGAATGATCTGGATATTGAGGCGGATAATGTCAATCCCCATGAAGTGTTGCAAGGTGGACCTTTGCGACCTGAGGCCGGTTTTGTCCTGCATACCGGTCAGCCGACCTGGCATTCTTCTATTGCTGTGGGTGAAAATGTTTGTATTACCACATCTAAAGATATTCTGGATGCGATTGCGCATAATGAAGGTGTAGGCCGCTATCAGATCGCATTGGGTTATGCCAGCTGGGGCAAACATCAGCTTGAAGAAGAGATTGCCCGGGGTGACTGGCTAATCTGTGAATCCGATATGGACCTGATTTTTAACTTACCTTATAACGACCGCTGGGATGCTGCCTATAAAAAAATGGGCGTAGACCGAACCTGGTTATCTTCCGAGATTGGACATGCCTGATGTAAACGCGCCAAACACTATTATGGCGTTTGATTTTGGTACACAGAAAATGGGAATGGCAGTCGGTCAATCCCTGATTGAAAGTGCCAATCCCCTCCCTTTATTTCCCATGAAAGATGGGATCCCGAACTGGGATGAGTTACTGAAAATCGTAAAAAGCCATCAGCCAGGCTTATTTTTAGTTGGTCTGCCACTGAATATGGATGATAGTGAATCTGAACTGTCGACACGGGCACGTAAATTTGCCCGCCGTTTACGTCATCAGACCAATATTGAAACCTTGATGGTGGATGAACGCCTGACCACTCGTGAAGCACGGGATGAACTGGATCATTATCAGGCTCAAGGTCGCGGCAAAAAATTGTCAGCGGACAGTATTGCTGCTGCCCTCTTGATTGAAAGCTGGTATCGGCATCCGGTTGGACTACAACCTTAAATTTCTTTTTGAATATCAGCCATAGCATCTTTCGAGATGCTATTTTTTTTGAATTAAAGAATCTCTTTTTTAGTTCATTGGGATACTTTCAATCTAAAAGAATAGAGTGCCTTCATCAATCATTTTTTAATCATAAAACAATGACCAAAGAAATTTCCTCATCCTCACTTTCTCCCTGAGGGAGAAAGAATTTTAAATACTAATGAACTAATATTTTTTGTTTTATCAAAGATAATTTAATTAAGGAAAAAAATAACGAAAAGTCAGGTTAATTCTGGGTTCCAAAACCCGAGTCGTTTTCCGGATACAATGTTTCCAGTAGTGTTGAGTCTGTCCACGCATCACAATCAATTGACCACTTTGCAAAAGCAGATCTACTGTTTTATTTTCTGTCTTATGTTTAAAGCTCATCTTGCGGGTTGCCCCCAGACTGAGGGATGCGATCACATTTTCGCGGGACGCCCCTTGATATAAAGCCGCTTCATCATCACTATGCCAGCCCAGACCCTGCGAACCATCTTCATATAAATTAGCCAGACAGGAATTAAAGGAATGACCCACCAGTTTCTCAATATGCTGCTTTAACCGAAATAGCCCCGGTGTCCAGATATGAGCTTGTTTGAAACTTCCGGAATAATGATATTGATAGTGTTCATCGCCATACCAGACGACTTTTCGCCCAGTAATATAATGCTTGCCAAATAAAGTGACTTCATCCGCTTGCCAGGCCAGATGAGCTAAAAAATGCTGTAAATATTGCTGGCTCTGCTGCTCATTTAAAATCTGCCCATAATCCTCTGCCACCCCATCAAAGGGTAATAAATTCATTTGAGGTTCTGGCGCAAACAGGTCCAAAGTCATTTTAAAATCAGTCTAAAAATTTCAGTATCTTGCTGAAAAGATTGAGACTTATCCAGAGAAATTACAATCTAATTTCACAAATAAATACAACATTTAATCTTGTGAGTACCTTTATTCCTGCCTAGACTAAATTCAACTTTGACAATAAAAATAATTGCTTATGAATTTATGGCAGCTGTTTTTTAAACTTCGTCCCTTTGTCAGCCCTTATCGGCTCCTGGTGATTGCGACCCTCATTCTGACCCTGATCGGTTCCTTTACTGCTCAGGTCAATGCACTGACCCTGCAATATGCAGTCGATAGCATCAATGCACTGCTGGAACAAGGACAAGGGCTAGATGAAGGCTGGCATATCCTGATCACTATCTCTGCCATTTTACTCGGTAAGGAAGTGGTGAATGCGCTGGTACAGTTTGGGCAGAAGTTTTATGGAGAAAAGCTGCGGATTTTTATTTCCCAAGATCTGGCTCAAGGCATTATTGAAAAGTTTTTAAAGTATCGGCTGGCATTTTTTAATCAGGATAATAATCAGGCCGGAAAATTGCAGACCCGGATCGACCGCGGAATTGGCTCCCTCACCCGACTGGTCCAGATCTTTTTCATTGATATTTTTCCTCTATTTACCAGTGCAATTGTCGCGCTCGGATTGATGTACTATGCCAATTTTTATGTCGGGCTGGTCGCCACAGCGATTGTACCGATCTACTTCTGGCTCACCTATAAACAGGCACAAAAACTTGGTGGATGGCGCCGTAGTCTGAGAGATGGCCGGGAAAAAAAGAGCCAAGGGATTCTCAGTATCATCAATTCAATTACAGTCATCAAATCCTTTAACCGGGAATCAATTGAATCAGACAAGCAGCTGAGCTTGCAGCGTGAACTGACCGATAACCAGATGAAAACCCGGCAAACCAGCTTCCTGTTTGATGGCTTAAAAACCTTTATTGAACAGATCGGCATAGTCCTGATTATTATTCTGACCTCCTATTTTGTACTGGATGGCCAGATGAGTATCGGCATGATCATGTACCATGTGCTGCTCTTTAATAACGTCTCTGCCCCGATTCGCTCGTTGCACCGGATTTATGATGAAGTGAATGATGCCATGATCTATTCAGAAAGCTTCTTTAATATTCTGGAAGCGGATGCTGAAATTGAACAGAGTGGCCAGCAAAAACCACCTGTCCAAGGCCGATTTGAGCTAAGTGGCGTGAATTTTTATTATCCGAATGGGCATCATGCTTTAAAAGATATCAATATGGAAATCCGCCCCAATACCATTACCGCACTGGTAGGATTATCGGGAGCCGGAAAATCAACCTTGATCAGTCTGCTAGATAAATTTTATGAACCACAGGAAGGCCAGATCAAGCTGGATGGGATTGATTTAAAAGATTATGACACTCAATATTTACGTGATCATATCGGATTGGTACTACAGAAAAACCATATTTTCCAGGGCACAATTTTTGACAATATCCGTTATGGCAAAACCAATGCCAGTATGGATGAGGTGATTGCAGCTGCTCAAAAAGCCTCAATTCATGAACAGATTTTACAGCTACCGGATGGTTATGATTCCGATGCCCTGCAACTGTCCGGTGGTCAGCAACAGCGGATTGCCATCGCACGGATGTTCCTGAAAAACCCGCCGATTATTTTTCTGGATGAACCAACGGCAAGCCTGGATGCCATTGCAACCGAACAGATTAAACAGAGTCTGGATCAGATCAAGCAAGGCCGTACCGTGATTATCATTTCACATAGCCTGTCTCAAATTATTGATGCGGACTATACCTATGTAATGAAAGAAGGTTGTATTGCCGAACACGGTGAACATGATGTGCTTTATCATCAGGACGGCGTATATAAGGAAATTTTTGATGCAATGGCGAAGAGCCTGAATATTGAAAAAATTGCCAAGACTTTTGAAGATGATGCAGAGGAAGAGACCCATAGTTAGCTCTTCATTAGGCTGCCCCTAAAAAATAAAAGCGGTCTTTAATGACCGCTTAAAATCAAGATTTATCATCCAGTATTAAAACCGCATAATCCATTCACCCTTAATATAGCGGTAATCGTAATTAGGACCATAGAACGAAGCACTACGATTATATCCGGCATTCATCCGCAGAAATTGCGAGCCACGAACAGGACTTTGTAAGTTAAGTTCGAATAATCGGGTAGACTGACTCGGATCCTGATTGATTTTTTCTCGGCCAAAGCCTGCCGTTAAGCCTGCAGACCAGCCAGCAAAACGCTGACGCCAGCCAAGAGCGAGCATCGATTCTTGATAATCTTCTGGGTTGAAGTACTCTCTACCCACATCTTCTTCACTGCTGCGATACATACGATAACGAGCCTGAAGCGTTAGACCTAGATCTAGTGAAGGCTGATAAATCAGTCTAAGGCGGCCATGATCACGGCGGTTATCATCCGAGAAAAACTGTGTTCCCGCTAACCCCACGAGAGTGACATGTTCTCCCAGCCCCTGATCCAGTGCCGCACCGACAAAAGTAAAGTTCGTTCCTGCATCAAGTGCAGGCTGGGTTTCAACCCAGTCACGATTGGCAAAAAGTTCTACTGCTGTCTTTTCTGCAAGTGCTGTACGGTAACTGCCATCAAAGGTCAATAAAGTATGATCACCTTGCTCAAATAATCCTGCTTCCAAGTTCCAGCCATTGGCTGTAGCGGACTCAATATCACGCCCAATAAATGAGACTTTCTGACCATCTTGTTTCCAGTCATCTGCCCTATATTGATAGGCACTGCCACGGATACCCACATAATGATCGGCATCTTCATATTGAGGCAAGAATTCCGCTGACAATTTACGGGTTTGAAAACCTTCGCTATCGTCACTCAAAAAGAATTCTGTTCCAGCCGCTCTTTCACTTGATGTCTGATTTTCATCTAATCCATTGGCCAGGCTGGCAGTACTCAAACTCATGAGCAGAGGAACACATACATATCCGATTTTCATAGTATTCATTTTGTTCCCCAGGTTTTTCGTGTTCTCAACACTTCATCCATATAGCCTAAAATACTGGCAGGTTGAAGCAGGAAACTATAGGCCAATACATACAATAAAAAACCACTGAAGTTTTTGCGGACCTTAAGCTCCAGGTCATTAAACATTCTGCGTTCAATCGAATAATTTAAGAAACCCAACAGGAATGCCATTGGTAGTAGCACCAAAGTCATGATTCCGACAATCCAGTAATGTCCAAAACATGCCAGAATGATTCCCGGAATAAAGCCAAAGGTAAAGGCAATATCCAGCCACGGGAAAAACAGGTTCCAGTAAATAAAAAATGTAGAGAGTCTTGGCTTGATTAAAATACTGGGATGCTTAATAAATGCTTCAATCATGCCACGAGCCCAACGCTGACGCTGTTTAACAAATACTTTAAGCGTCGTCGGTGCATTGGTAAACAGGCAGGCATCCTCACAATGGCCAATCCGATAACCTGCATTTAACAAGGCCCAGGTCAGCACAATATCTTCACCTACACATTCAGGCCAGCCGCCGACTTCAATCAGGGCATTACGGTCATAAATAGAGAAAGCTCCTTGCGCTACCAGAGTTCCCTGATAAAGAGATTGCAGGCGTTTGGTTGCCGAGATACCCAGAAAATAATCCCATTCCTGAGTTTTGGTCAGCAGATTGGTACGCGAATTACGTACCAGAATTTTACCTGCAACCGCACGTGTATTTGGAGGATCTGCCACATAGCGCTCAACAATATTAATCAGAGCAATACGATGGAGATAAGAATCCGCATCAACGGTAATCACCAGATCATGTTCGGCAAGTTTCAGGCCTTCATTTAAGGCATGCGCCTTCCCTGCATTTTGCTTTAAATCCAGTAAAGTCAGCCAGGGAAATCTTGATTCTGCTTTGCGGACAATCTCTGCGGTTTCATCCTGAGAACCATCATTAATCACAATAACCTGTAATTTTCCCGGATATTTTTGCTTGTTAATACTGACCAAAGTGTCTTCAATTGACGCGGCTTCATTGTAAGCAGCCACCAACATGGTAATCCCTGGATAAACTGCTAATGGCTGGCGTTTAGGGCGTCTGTCCATCATCAGGCTTAATGCCGCAAATGAGTTCATAAATCCTGGAATAATGGCAATACCATAAATCAGAAAAATAGCCCAAAAGTAACCAACATAAGTGCTCAAATCATGCATCCAGTCCTGAGCAATCCAGATGGAAAATACGGTCCAAAAACACGCACCCATTAACGCGATCACAAACTTTAACTGCACAGAAAAGTAAATTCGGGAAGATTCTCTTTGACTTTCATCAATGATCATGAATTTTCTCTTAAATATATAATTTCACTGAGTAAATGAATGCAGGGTTAGGTTTAGACCAGAAGTATGTGACTGATAACAAAAGAGCTTCGTTTTTCTTTCTTATCTATTGGTTTGATGAGCACATGAAAAAATCTTTTCACTTTCTGAAAATAATTCCATTTTCATAAATCAACCCGCATTTTGCTAAATTATATACAACTTTTGTATGTTTTTTGATAAATAGTTCACATTTCTTTTAATTAAATTTATAAAGCTTATTAGTAATTGTTATTTATGTGATTTTTCTCATAGTAATATTAGGGAACGCCTATCCTGTCTAGCTTTCACAATATCAAGAACATATTTTTGAAATAAAAAAAGCCTACACAATGCAGGCTTTTTACTATTATTTAGTTTTAATTAACGCTGAAATTTTTGCTCAATTTCTTCGACACTGCTATGCCGTACATCCAGGCCCTTGACCATATAAATGACCTGTTCCGAAATATTACGTGCATGATCTCCAATGCGTTCCAGCGAACGTAGTACCCAAAGTACATTAATCACCCGACTAATATGCCGTGGATCTTCAATCATATAGGTCATTAAAGTACGGGTAGCGGACTGATATTCCCGGTCAATGTCGGCATCGGCCTGCATCACGCGCAGCGCTTGGTCTACATCCAGACGAGCAAAGGCATCCAATGCATCATGAATCATCACTCGAACTTGGTTACCAATATGTCGGGTTTCCATATAACCGCGTGGTGAACCACCCTCTTCACACAAAGTCTGGGCAATACGGGCAATTTTCGATGCTTCATCTCCAATCCGTTCCAGATCGGTATTGGCCTTGGACATGGCAAGCACCATGCGCAGATCAATAGCAGCAGGATGACGGCGAGCCAAAATCAGGGTGAGTGCCTCATCAATTTCACCTTCCAGGCGGTTCACAATATTGTCCTGAAACTGCACATCGACCGCCATGGCAGCATCTGTATCCAGCAGCGCATGAATGGCATTGGCTACCTGCTGTTCTACCATGCCACCCATGGTCATGAACTTGGTATTTACATCCTGCAATTCCTCATTAAATTGCGAAGAAATGTGATGACTGAGCACAGGATTATTGGGACTCAAGGAAATCTACTCCTGAACAGGAAAAGGCAAGAACACATCATGAAATATCATTAAAGCATGACCATCATGAAAGTTTGATGACAACTTGTTAGCCTTCTTTAAGAACGGTCATATTCAATGAGCCAGGCATTCATCTCTGCCAGTTCTTTTTCTGTCAATTGTCCTACCGAAGCCTGTAATTGCAGTACATGCAGCAAATAATCATATTTAGCATTCAGATAGTCGGTCTTGGCAGAGAAGGCATTGCGCTGCGCCAGCAATACATCCACCATGGTTTTTAAACCTTCCTGATATTGAGCTCTGGAAGCTTGAGACACAATATCTGAAGACTGCATCGCTGCTTTACGTGCATTCAGTTTGGCCTCATCCGTTTCCACTTGCAGATAAGACTGTTTGACATCAGTGTTGGCTTTGCGAATCGCGGCATCCAGTTGGGCTTCGCTTCTCTGTACGTTCACGCCCGCCTGACGAATACTTTTTTGGGTTCGACCACCGGTAAACAGATTCCAGTTAACCTCGACACCAATCTGGTCAAACTCCCCATTGGTTGATAACACTGTTTCAGGGGTCTGCTTTAAATAGCCATAGGTTCCGACAGCTTCAACCTGAGGATAGAGAGCCGCCTGCTCCACCCGTTTGGCATCTTCAGAATAGCGTTTCTGCAAACGTGCCTGCAAAATTTCCAGATTCTGGTTTTGTGCCAGTTCGGTCCAGGAACCGATATTACTCGGAACAGGTTTCTGGAACTGGAAATCCTCACGTAGAACCGCCAGATTTTCCTGATAAGGTCCAATCAACTGAGCCAACTGTTCCTGAGCTAGAACCAACTGCACCTGAGTAGAAATCCGGTTGGCCTGAGCACTCTGATATTGGGCATTGGCTTCACTGACATCACTTCTCGCCACGAGCCCTTCTCGAAGTTTGGCATTCATCATCCTTAACTGTTCTGATAAAGCCTGCTCTTCTTGCAGATAAGCCGTAGTTAAAGACTGCTGGCGTAAAACATTAAAATAGGCTTCTGCCACCTGCAAAATATGCTGCTGCTTTTGCAGACGTAGGTTAACTTCGCTGAGTTCTACTGAGGTTTTGACCTGCTTATAACCTTGCCAGGCATCCCAACGAAATAGTGGCTGACGTGCAGTGACTGCAATCTGACGTGTGGTCGTACTCGAACCTTGTAATTCCCCAAACTCGGCAGGCAGGCCTTCTATCGATGAATTATCGGCAGACTGGTTTTTACGGGTCACATTTCCAGATAAAGTCACAGTCGGCAATAAATTTCCGCTGGCAATACCCAGATTGAGCTGATCCGACTGGTATTGCAATAGATTCGCCTGCCAGTTCGGATCATTCTGCTGGGCACGCTGATAAGCTTCAAGCAGATCCAGCGCAAACAGTGTCGGACTGGCACCCAATAAACAGGCACTGACGATGAGTTTTAATTTCATTTTATAGTTTTCACCCCTACAGCCATTTAAATCATCAGATCAAGGCGCTTTAAACCCAGCAATACTAAAGATTTCTTTTGATTTTTTACGTATGACTTTTATGACTTTTATTACTTTTCTCTTATAGATCCACGATTTTATTCAATATTCCTACTATTTTCCCCATCCCGCATCCTAGCTTAACAAAGCCATTCACAATACTACACATAGAACTTGAATTAGATCTATACAATATAGCTCCCGGTAAGGCAGTTATTTCTGATTTCATCTATATAGAGTCCTGAAACATAGTGTTAACGCGAATTCATTCGATATTCAAAGTTTGTTTTGTTTTCAGCAGTTTGCTGTTCGTAGGCGGATGCGAGCAATCCTCAGAACCGCAGGTTGAAATGGAACAGGCCGAGGTTAAAACCGTTCAATCTCCCGCGAACGATTTCACCCTCATGTGTGAAAATATTGAAAAAAACATGTCCCAGATTAATGAACAGCGCACCACTTTTGCACTGGAACAGATTAATCAGGATCTTAAAGTGTGTCTGCCGCTCATGGAACTGGCCGAGCAGAAACACCTGATGCAGCGTTCCACCGAAATGTATCAACGCTTTCTGCATGTGGAACGTACCGAATTCCAGCAACGTGCTTTCGAACAGTATGCTTTAGATATGGCTCAGCATCCTACTATTCAGCAAAGCCACTTTGAACAGTTGACCACACGCGACCAGTATTTATTGAAGCATAAAGGTCAGGCCTATGTAGAACTGCTGGATCAGGGCAATGGCACGCTGCAATATCGTCGTAGCCCAGAATACTTGGCGCGTATCTTTGCACCGTATTTACCGGCTGCCGAAAAGGTATTTATTGAAAATCTGGCTGAGCAGAATATGGAACCGGTTTTGGTCGAAAAACGCTTGCAGCTTGAAGCCGCCAATATTGCCGCTCGCGCTCTGTTCTGGGAAGATTATCTGCAAACCTATCCGAAAAGTAGCTATCAGCGCGATGCCGAATATCTGCTGAAACAATATACTTATTTCCTGTTTAGAGGCAGCGAGCAATCGCCAATCTCTGAGGATTATCGTGACCGTTATTCGGTAGAAACCAGCCATCTGGAAACTATCATCGGTCTGGCGCGTGGTCAGAAATCCAAGTTATCGACACAGGCACAATTATTTTTAGAGTTTCTGGACATGAATCCTGAACAGCGTCAGCGTGCCTTAGCTGCGGATTATCGTAACCGTTCCAGCACTGAACAGATTTTATATTATGCCCAAGTCACCCCACCCTCACAGAACTACGGTAAAGACTGCTTTAAGGATGCCATCTGTCTTTAAAACAATCTTTTCTTAAAAATCGATGAGATAGCCAAAAATCAGCATCCCCTTCCAATTTAAAGCTACTTTTTAAATACCAACTAAGCTAAGATTTAGCCTCGCTTGACGGAGCGCGAGTAATAACTCGCTGAGATCACTTAAATCAGCCTTTTCGGCCATTTGATAGTGAGTACCGTTGAACCTGATCAGGTTAATACCTGCGTAGGAATCAAGCCATCTAAAAACGACTACCCTTGTTTTATCTACTCCCAGATAATTCAGTCCACGTTTTTGGTCGTGCTTGATTCGTTGATGTCATTCATAAGGATCATTGCAATGAGCCAGTTAACGAATCTTTCTTCTGAAACTCCCCTTACTCCACACAAACAGGAAGCGCGTGATCTGACCCGCATTCTGCCGGCTTCGCGTAAAGTCTATCTGCAAGGCTCACGTCCTGATATTCAGGTACCCATGCGGGAAATTTCTCTTAGCGAAACCCCGACTGGCCTAGGTGGTGAATATAATGCACCGCTGATGGTCTATGACACTTCAGGGGTTTATACCGATCCAAACGTTGAAATTGATCTGAATAAAGGCCTGCCAAACCTACGTGAAGGCTGGATTGAACAGCGTAATGACACAGAAATGCTGGATGATTTAAGCTCTGAGTTCGGTCGCCAACGCTTACGTGATATCCGTACTGCCAACATCCGCTTTGCCCATATTCAGAAACCACGCCGGGCTAAACATGGCCAGAATGTGACCCAGATGCATTATGCCAAACAGGGCATTATTACGCCGGAAATGGAATATATCGCGATCCGGGAAAACCTGCGTCAGCTGGAAGGTACCGATATGCGCCAGCATCCGGGACAGAATTTTGGTGCCAAAAATTTACAGGAAATTACGCCTGAATTTGTCCGTCAGGAAGTCGCTGCAGGCCGTGCCATTATTCCTGCCAATATCAATCACCCTGAACTGGAACCAATGATTATTGGTCGCAATTTCCTGGTAAAAATTAATGCCAATATCGGAAACTCTGCGCTGGGTTCAAGTATTGAAGAAGAAGTGTCAAAAATGACTTGGGCGACCCGCTGGGGTGCCGACACCATTATGGATCTTTCGACTGGTCAAAACATCCATGAAACCCGTGAATGGATTATCCGTAACTCACCAGTGCCAATTGGTACAGTCCCAATTTATCAGGCTCTAGAAAAAGTCAACGGTGTAGCTGAAGACCTGACCTGGGAAATCTTTAAAGATACCTTGATTGAACAGGCTGAACAGGGCGTGGATTACTTCACGATTCATGCCGGTGTGTTATTGCGTTATGTACCGCTGACCGCGAATCGTCTGACTGGTATTGTGTCACGTGGTGGTTCGATCATGGCCCAGTGGTGTCTGGCACTTCATCAGGAAAACTTCCTCTATACCCATTTCGATGAAATCTGCGAAATCATGAAAGCCTATGATGTGTCTTTCAGTCTCGGGGATGGCTTACGTCCGGGCTGTATTCAAGATGCCAATGACGAAGCGCAATTTGCCGAGCTACGCACTTTGGGTGAACTAACGCATCGTGCCTGGGAACATGATGTACAGGTGATGATCGAAGGTCCGGGGCATGTGCCAATGCATATGATTAAGGAAAATATGGATCTGCAGCTGGAAGTCTGTAAAGAAGCCCCTTTTTATACACTTGGGCCATTAACCACAGATATCGCACCGGGTTATGACCACATTACTTCGGCGATTGGTGCCGCGATGATTGGCTGGTACGGTACCGCGATGCTTTGCTACGTGACACCGAAAGAACATTTAGGCTTGCCGAACAAGAAAGATGTGAAAGACGGCATCATTACCTACAAGATTGCCGCACATGCTGCCGACTTGGCCAAAGGTCATCCAGGTGCTCAAGCCCGTGACAATGCCCTGTCTAAAGCCCGTTTTGAGTTCCGCTGGGAAGACCAGTTTAACCTGAGCCTGGATCCTGACACAGCACGCAGCATGCATGATGAAACCATGCCAAAAGCGGCGCATAAATCAGCTCACTTCTGCTCGATGTGCGGACCGAAGTTCTGTTCAATGAAAATCACCCAGAATGTGCGGGATTATGCCAGCCAGTTATCTGCTGATGAGACCCCGGCTGTAACGCAGGCAGAGATTGAAGCCGGCCTCAACCAGATGAAAAACGATTTCCACAACTCTGGTCAAAAATTGTACCACAAGGTGTAAAACTGTAAAAAAAACAGTTGTTTTCATAAAAATCTCAGATAGGATGAAAAAAATAAGTTATTTCATCCTTTTCTGAGTTATGAATATTATTAAACAAGCCTCTTATAATAAAAAAGATTTTAGGATAGAGGCCCGTGAGTTTTTATATCGGGGATTTATTCAGGTGGAAAAAGTCACGTTACGTCACCGTGTCTTCCATCAGGAATCTTATACACCTGCATTGCAGCGTGAGCTCATCCATCGTCCTGAAGCCGCTGGGGTACTGCTGTATAACGATCAGCAGCAAAAATTCGGCTTGATTGAACAGTTCCGTATTGGGGGACTGGATGATCAGGATACGCCATGGCAACTAGAAGTCATTGCCGGTGTACTGGATGGCAATGAAACGCCTGAGACATGTATTCGCCGCGAAGCTTTCGAAGAGTCAGGTTGTACCATTGATTCCTTGCAGCATCTTTTCAGTTTCTATCCTTCTGCCGGTGCCTGCTCGGAACTGTTTCATCTTTATGTCGCCCAGACTGAACTGCCTGAAGAAGGCAGTGTTTTTGGCATGCCGGATGAAGGGGAAAATATCCAGCTGCACATTCTGGATTATGCCGATATTCCGACCCTGCTGAGTAATGGTCGCCTTAGAAATGCACCTGTGATTATGGCACTGCAATGGCTACAGCAGCATCAGCAGGCTGTCCCGTCAGGTTTAAGGGAGCAGACATGACATCGGAACAATTCAATCCTGCATCACCACAAGAATGGACCATTATCCAGATTTCTGACACCCACTTGATGAATCAGCCTAATCTGGAATTCGCGAATATGAATCCGGAACAGAGCTTCCATGAAGTCATGCAGCATATTCAGCACAATTTTCCAGAAATGGATGCCTTAGTACATACTGGTGATCTGGCACAGGTTCCGGTCGCAGAAACCTATACGCGTTATTTAAAATATATCCAGTCTTGCCAAGTACCCTATTATCAGATTCCGGGCAATCATGATGATATTAAGGTCTTTCCTTTTTATCAGGATCGAGATCAGGCTCATGCGATTCATTTTGGCAACTGGACCCTGATTTTACTGAATAGTGCAGTCCAGGATCGGATAGATGGTTGGGTAGAACAGGCTCAACTGGCACAGCTGGACCAATTATTGCTTGAATATCGTAATCAGTATGTGATGGTAGCTTGCCATCATCATCCTTTTGCGATGAAGTCGCACTGGATTGATCAGCACCGGCTAAAGAATGCTGAAGACCTGAAAGATATACTGGCCCGGCACCAGAATGTGAAGCTGGTTCTGTTTGGTCATGTACATCAGGATTCCTGCAATGAATGGCACGGTATCCAGTTTTTATCGACGCCATCGACCAGCGTACAGTTCAAACCCAAGAGTGACGAATTCGCGCTAGACCAGGCAGCACCTGGCTATCGTGTATTACATTTGAAACAAAATGGGGAGTTCGATACACATATCGAACGTGTGACCTTAAGCCAGCAAAATATTAATACCGAAATTTCAGGTTATTAACTTTGCATTTTATTTTTTTTGAATTACTTTATTGCAACCAAAGGAAATGTGATATCTATAATCCAGACATCAAAGACTATCAAAAAGCATAAAAAGTCTATATGATGACGACCCCCGTAGGAGGATAATCTTTCTACAGGGTGGATAAAAATTGCATATCACCATATTTTTTGCGTATTACATACGCATATGATGAGGAATGCCCTAAATGGCGAATGACAACCAAAATCAAGTCTTAGACGAACAAACTGATGTTGTAGAGGAAAAACCTACAAAACGTGTGCGCAAATCTAAGCCGAAAACGACTGAGGGTGGTTCTACTGCTAGCTTATTTGGTATTGAACCTTATCAACCTAAAAAAAATGAAGAATACATGTCTGAAGGGCAGCTTGAACACTTCCGCCAAATTTTGATGGCATGGAAAGCTGAACTGATGTCAGAAGTTGATCGTACTTTAAATACGATGCAAGACGAAAACACTGCGCTCCCTGATGTAAACGACCGTGCGACTCAGGAAGAAGAATTTGCCATCGAACTTCGTACTCGTGACCGTGAACGTAAACTGATCCGCAAAATCGAGCAATCTATCGAAGCAATTAAAAATGATGACTACGGTTTCTGTGAAACTTGTGGTATCGAGATTGGTCTGCGCCGTCTGGAAGCACGTCCAACTGCAACTTTATGTATCGACTGCAAGACTTTGGCAGAGATCAAAGAGAAGCAAAATAACGGTTAAGCATGTCTTTAAGTAATCCCTCCCTGACCCTCCCTTTATCAAAGGGAGGGAAAGCTGAAGAGAATTACGTGGGCCGGTTCGCGCCATCGCCAACCGGCCCTTTGCATTTTGGTTCCCTCATTACCGCAGTCGCTAGTTACTGCGATGCCAAAGCCCATCAGGGGCGCTGGCTAGTCCGTATTGAAGATACAGACATCCCGCGAATTTATCCCGGCAGCGAAGAACATATTCTACATGCAATGGATGCTTTTGAATTCGAGCCATATGGCGAAATCATCTACCAGAAAGAGCGTCTGGATATTTACGAAAATGTCATTCAGCAACTGCGCCAGCAGGGTCTGGTTTATGCCTGTCAATGTACCCGCAAAATGCTGGGCTCCAATCATATTTACCAAGACACCTGTCGTGACTTAGGTTTGCCTTTTGAACATCAAGCAATTCGGGTCAAGGTTGAAGATGTTGAAATCTGTTTTGAAGACCGTCTGCAAGGTCAACACTGTTCACAGTTAAAAAAGGACTTGGGTGACTTTGTACTGAAACGCCGTGATGGCATCATCAATTATCAGTTGGCAGTCGTAGTCGATGACTATCTGCAAGGCATGACCCATGTAGTTCGCGGTGCAGATCTTTTAGATAATACCGAACGTCAGATTTATCTGGGTCAATTGTTGGATTATCCGCGTTTAAGCTATATGCATTTACCACTGGCAATGAATGATGAGGGCCAGAAACTGTCCAAACAAAACTTGGCGCAAGCACTGGATCTTAATCAGGCTCCCCTGCTCTTGCAACAAGCACTTCAAGCCCTATGTCAGGTGCCCGTAGAACTGGATCGCCCTGCTCGTATGCTCAAACAAGCCGTCGCACAATGGGACATCTCCCGAATCCCGCATACAACTGAGCTACAAGGTCACTATTTATAAAAACGGGTTTTCACTTAAGCTAAAAGCAATAACAAAGGCGAGTGAGAACCATAACAATGTTTTTTATTTTTGGTGTAGGACCGAAAACTAAGGTCATTGAAAAAAGCCAGTTTCTTTGTCCAGTTTGCCGAACCCGTTCTGGGTATGAACTAAAACAGCAGCGTAATTATTTTTCTTTATTTTTTATTCCACTAGTTCCACTTTCCAAGGCGAAAAGTACTTTTGTGCGTTGCCTGAATTGTGGAACCGTCATGCCGAGCACAGTACTTGACCATGCTCCCTGATCCACAGCGCTCGTCTAATCTAGAAGCTTGATTCTTCCCGACTTGGATTAACTTGTTGAGTCGTCGAATCAATTTTCAGAATCAAACTGATCATCACCGCACAGACAATTAGTGATGAACCGCCATAACTAATAAATGGCAGGGTCAAACCTTTGGTTGGCAATAGGCCCATATTCATACCAGCGTTTACCAGAATCTGTAACAGGAAAATGATACTGATCCCATAAGCCAGATAACCTGCGCGCAAGTATTGATGCTGCAAGGCACGATGCCCAATCCGGATACAGCAGACCATCACAGTAAAGGACAGAATCAGAATAGTAGAAATACCCAAGAAACCAAATTCTTCCCCTAAGATCGCCAACATAAAGTCAGTATGCGCTTCAGGAAGATATGACATTTTCTGGATACTGTGACCTAGCCCTACTCCCGTCCATTCACCACGACCAAACGCCATCAAGGCATTGGAAAGCTGATAACCTGTACCAAGCGGATCTTCCCAAGGATTCGAGAAAGACATTAAACGTTGTAAACGATAAGGTTCCAGAGCAATCGCAGCAGCAAATGCACCCAATAAAGTAATAAAAGCGACACCGAACTGAATCCAGGGAGCACCTGCCAGAAAGAATACACCGAGCATGGTCAGGGTAATTACCACCGTTGCACCCAAGTCAGGCTCAAGAATAATCAGACCAACCGTTGCACCCATGATGGCGCTTAAACGTACCAAGCCCTTGATATTATTACGAACCTCTTCAGCACGGCGCACGACGTAGTCAGCGGTAAAAATCGCCATCATGACCTTGGCGACTTCAGAAGCCTGCAAGGTAAAACCGGCTACCCGGATCCAGCGCTTGGAGCCGTTTACTTCAGTCCCGACAAAGAGTACGGCGACCAGTAAAACAATGGTAATAAGCCATAAAAAGAAGGTGTTATTGAACCAGACTTTTAATGGAACTTTATAGGCTAAAAAGGCTGCACCCGCCGCAACCAGAATCGAGATCGCATGTCGGGTTACATAGTGGAAAGCATTTTCATGCATCCGTTCCGCATAAGGCATCGAAGCCGATGCCACCATGATCGAACCGATGCACAGCAAAGCCAGTACACAAAAAATCAGCACATTACGCGGATTAACTTCAGCGGGCAGCTTAGGTACCCACTGCTGATAAAATTGATTAATTTTATTGATCGCAGTCTGAGCAAACTCAGCCATATCACGAATCCTTGTTATTCTTAATTGAGTTCATTCACATAGGCCACAAACTTGCGACCACGTTCCGGATAACCGGAGAACATGTCAAAACTTGCACATGCAGGAGACAATAACACGACATCATGTGCCTGAGTGCGCTTCTGGCAAATTTCTACTGCTTCCTGCAGGCTTTCCGCATGAATCAATTCAGTCGTACCCGCAATCGCTTCTTCAACAATTGGGCGGTCCACACCAATCAATACGGCTACTTTCGCATACTTAGATAATGAGTCACGTAAAGCAGTAAAGTCTTGGCCTTTACCTTGACCGCCAAGAATAATAGCAACCTTGCCACCTTGAGCTTCGATCGCCATGCCTAGACCATCAAGTGCTGCCAGTGTTGCACCAATGTTGGTTCCTTTGGAGTCATTATAATAACGTACCCCATTGACTTCTTTAACGAATTCACAGCGGTGTTCCAGACCTTTAAAGGTTTTTAAAGTGTCCAGCATAATGTCCATTGGTAGGCCAATCGCTTCACCTAAAGCTAAGCAAGCCAAGGCATTTGCCACATTATGGGTACCTTGAATATACATGTCAGAACTTTTGAGCAGACGTTCACGACCACGTGCCAGCCAGATTGTGCCGTCTGTATCTTTGAGAATACCGTACTGGTTGATGTCCGGTGCATTCAAACCAAAGCTCTGCATCGGTATTGCATCTGGAACCAGTGGACGGGTCAGTGAATCATCACGGTTAAACACCACTTTTTTTACACCTTGGAAAATACGGTGTTTGGCGGTGTGATAACCCATCATGTCGCCATGACGATCCAGATGGTCTTCACTCATATTCAGAACAACAGCCACTTCAGCCTGCAAGTTTGATGTGGTTTCTAACTGGAAGCTCGACAATTCCAAAATATACAGTTCAGGATCATCTTTGGTCAGATCCAGTGCTGGACGACCAAGATTCCCCCCAACTGCCACTTTTTTACCCGCATTCGCTGCCATAAGACCGATTAAAGTCGTTACGGTACTTTTGGCATTTGAACCGGTAATGGCTACAATCGGCTTATCCGTCGCACGACGTAAAATCTGGATTTCACTTACCACAGGAATACCTTGTGCCAGTGCTGCTTGAATCTCAGGCAGTTTTGGATCGAGTCCCGGACTGATGATAATTTCTTCGGCAGAGAGCAACAGATTCTGGTCAAACTTGCCAAAACTGGTCTGTACTTCCGCAGGAATCTGGTCATGTCCCGGTGGGGTAGCTCTTGAGTCCGTTACTGCAACGCGGTAGCCCTGGTCATGTAAGAAGTTGACCGCTGCAACACCTGAAATTCCGAGTCCTGCAACGACTTTTAATCCACCACGTTGTATTAACATTTTCGCCCCATTTTCTGGTCTATTTTAAAACTGACGAAATGGTAGCACTTTGCTGTTTTGAATGCTTTTTCTGTTTTGACTTTCTCTGGCATTTTTTGTGTCAGGGCGTAAAAAAATATCGTTCAATCTTCATCTTTAATCGATTTAATAATTAATAAATTTTTATTGGCGTCATTATGGGAATAAAAGTTAAGACCATGCTATCCATAACTTGAAAGGAAAATCAGATAACGTTTCCATTCATATATAGAAAAATAGTGGATTCTTCTCACCCAGATAAATCAATAAGTTTCTAAAAAATAAAAAAATGAGGGAGCTTATTTCTAAACTCCCCCTACTCATTTGCATGCTCAGTTTTTATTCTCAAACAGAATGAAAATTTACTTCCATTTCACTGCCTGAGCTTTAGGCTTAGCATCCGAACTTTGTTCCGATGCCGGGCAGGCACAGTTACCACCACAGCCACTGGCCATAGCCGGTTTTAACCATTTCGCCAGCGTATGCCAGTCCTTGGCTGCACAGGCACCAGACAACTTCTGGAAGACTGAGCGTGAAGTATTCGGAAATACCTTTTTAAATACCACTAGTGCACTCCAGACAACCAGTACCGCTACAATCAGAATTTCAATCATCTCAATCTCCCATTCACATGATCATTCAGATCTAGCCAAGGTTTCCCTTCAGCCAGTTTAACCCAAATAATGTGATGCAATTTGATAAGTCAGGAATGACATGAAATATGCCAAACCAAACAGGTAGAAGGTCATAAAGCTGACCGTTTTCCATGAACCGGTTTCACGCTTCACAGTGGCTAAGGTCGCCAGACAATGTGGTGCATAAATAAACCAGACCAGTAGAGACAAGCCGGTCGCGATCGACCAGCCCAAATCACCGCCGCCACTAATCAGTGCCGCCAGACCCTCAGACATGGCATCTTCATCAACTGCAGACAAGGCATAAACCGTACCCAATGCTGCCACGACAACTTCACGCGCTGCCATCGCCGGAATCAGTGCAATACAGATCTGCCAGTTAAAGCCTAATGGTGCAAAAATAGGTTGCATCACATGGCCGAGCATCCCGGCAAAGGAATAATCGATATCCGGTAAAGTTGCACCTTCTGGCGGCTGCGGGAACGTACACAGGAACCAAAGCAGGATAGATAACGCAAAGATGATGCCACCGACACGCTTCAAGAAGATTCTGCCGCGATCAAGCAAACCAATCCAGACGTTTTTAACATCCGGGAAACGGTAACTTGGCAGCTCCATCAACAGCATGTGCTGAGACTTGTCTTTATGGAAAAATTTCAGGATAAAGGAAACAATCAGTGCACTTAGAATACCGGCCATATACAGACCAAATAACACTAGACCTTGCAGGTTCATGAAGCCCCACACGGTTTGCTCAGGAATGAAGGCTGCAATCAGCAACGCATATACTGGCAGACGTGCAGAACAGGTCATCAGTGGTGCTACAAAAATTGTGGTCAGACGGTCACGTGGATCACTAATCGTTCTTGAAGCCATAATCCCCGGCACGGCACAGGCAAAGCTGGACAATAGAGGGATGAAAGCACGACCCGAAAGACCTGCCTTAAACATCAATTTATCTAGCAGGAAGGCGGCACGTGGTAAATACCCGGACTCTTCCAAAACCAGAATAAAGAAGAACAGAATCAGAATCTGCGGCAGGAAGACCACGACCCCACCCGCACCGGCAATAATCCCGTCAACCACCAAGCTGTTTAATAAAGGATGAGCGATCAGTCCACCCATGTACTCGCCCAGCCAGCCGAAGAAAGTTTCAATTCCGTCCATAAATGGTGCAGCCCAGGCAAAGACCGCCTGAAACACCACAAACATCATGATGGCTAGGCTAAGCAGGCCCAATACCGGATGCAGGAATATCTTGTCCAGGAAATCAGTACGTTTATCTTCCTGATCGGCATAATTCACCACATCTTTCAGAATACTGGCAATCTGATGATGGTGATCGCCACTCAAACCGCTGAGTTCAGTTTGCGGAGCAGAAAACTTGTTTTTATCCAGTGCATTTTTCAGGTTTTCAACGCCTGAAGTACGCACGGCAACAGTTTCAACCACAGGTACACCCAGACGTTCAGACAGTTTCTGGGTGTTGATCTGCATCCCGCGACGGCGTGCTTCATCCATCATGTTCAGCACCACCAGCATTGGACGACCCAGTTGAATCATTTCCAGTACCAGTCCCAGATGCAGTTTTAGGTTGGTTGCATCTACCACGCACAGGAAAGTATCCTGCTGGCCTTCTTCTGCAATTTTACCCTGAACCACATTACGGGTAATTTCTTCGTCCGGGCTGGTCGCATCCAGACTATAAGTTCCTGGCAGATCCAGTACACGTACCGGTTTGCCTGAAGGCAGTGTAAAATTCCCGACTTTACGCTCAACCGTAACCCCGGCATAGTTGCCGACTTTTTGACGGGAGCCGGTTAAATGGTTGAATAAAGAGGTTTTACCGCAGTTTGGGTTACCGACAAGGGCAATACGTAAGGTATCACTCATGCCGCCGCTCCCTGTTCAATTTCAATCTTGGCCGCTTCCGATTTTCGTAAAGCAAAACGCGTAAACCCCACCTGAATAAGAATCGGATCCCCACCAAAAATACCTTTGGTAATGACTTGTACCTGAGTCCCTGGTACAAAACCTAAAGTTTCCAAGCGACTGGCCACAACATCGTGGGAAGCGCCTTTACCATCAGTAGTTCGATTAACTTTTCGAATGATGGCAGTTTGTTTTGCTTTCAAATCAGACAAACGCACCGTGAAAATTCCTAAGACTTTTGTACAGTATACAAACAAATGAGAATAATTAACAAATAAGTATTAATTACATTTCTTCTTGGCTGTATAGCACATCGACATGTTCGTAAAATTAAACTAGAGTGGAGAATAGCAATCAGGCTTCTCGCTTTTAAAAATTATCTTCATTAAACATCATGCTGAATAAAAAACCTCGCATTCCTAGTCCAGTTCAGATTCCTGAAGCTTTCAGTTACTTACAGGGTTTTCGTGATTATCTGATTGCCCAGACAGTGAGTCCCCATACCCGGAATGCCTATTTGTCTGATCTGATCCAGTGTGCCGAATGTCTGGTTAAACCTTTACCGGAATGGGATCATGATGATATTTCCGATGTGCTGATTGAACTGACCAAACAGCAAAAAAGTCCACGTTCAATTGCACGATGTTTGTCCGCCTTACGTTCTTTTTATAAATTCCTGCGGGAACAAAAACTGCGGAGTGACAATCCGGTCGCTGCCCATAAAACACCAAAACTGGGCCGTGCCCTGCCCAAAGACCTGTCTGAAGCTGATGTCGAAGCATTGATTCATGTACCCGATATCAATACTGCCCTCGGTTTACGTGATCGTGCCATGTTCGAAGTGCTTTATGCCTGTGGTTTACGGGTGACGGAACTGATTAACCTGCGTCTCGATCTGATTAATTTAAAACAAGGCTATTTGCGTATTGTCGGTAAAGGCAATAAAGAACGTCTGGTACCAATGGGACAGATGGCCTGTGAATGGGTAGAAAAATACCTGCAAGAGGCACGTCCGCAACTGTATAAAACAGCGACTGATTATCTGTTCCTCACCCAGCATGGCAGCATCATGAGCCGGCAGAATTTCTGGTATGCCATTAAACGCTATGCACTACAAGCCGGAATTCAGGCTGAACTGTCTCCGCATACTTTGCGTCATGCCTTCGCCACGCATTTACTTAATCATGGCGCTGACTTACGGGTAGTACAAATGTTGCTAGGTCATAGTGATTTATCCACCACACAGATCTATACCCATGTGGCACAAGTCAGAATGCAGCAACTGCACGCAACCCATCATCCACGGGCTTAAGAGCTGATTCAAATAGAATAAACTGAGAAGTTTGACGTAGCTCTATCTTTTTTTGCTATGCTAATGCTCTGTTTTTAGTCCAAGAAAAAAGGGTTATTATGACATTTGCCCGCACCAAAATTTTTATCGCTTGTCTGCTTGCTACCGGTCTGGGACTAAGCGCATGTTCCAATTCCAATAATTCAGATAAAAAGCAAGATACGCTTACAGCAAGTGCACCAGCGACGGGTGAAGCCTCTAACCTTAGCGAACGCAATGCACAGCAACGCCTGATTTCAACGCTCGAAGGTCATTTCAAAAAAGCGGGGATTAACGCAAAAATCACTGGTATTAAATCTACAGAAGTACCAAACATGTCTTGGGTCAGCCTGGAAGGTATGGCACCCGTCTATGTGACAAATGATGGCAAATATCTGATTCAGGGTGATGTCATCCGTCTTGGAGACAAAGAGCTGCATAATGTCAGCGAAACCCTGCAATCTGACGTGAACAAGAAAATCTTTGCAAACCTTAAAGCGGAAGACCTGTTGATCTATCCAGCCAAAGGTAAAACCAAGCATGTGATCTATGTGTTTACCGATGTCAGCTGTCCGTATTGTCACAAATTCCATGAGCAGATGGATGAGATGAACAGCAAAGGTATCGAAGTACGTTATATTGCCTGGCCACGTGGCGAGCAGCATATGCCTGCCATGGAAGCCATCTGGTGTAATTCCGACCGTCGTGCAGCCTTCGACCAAGCCATTGCCGGTGGATCTATCACGCCGACTACTTGTAAAAATCCTGTGAAAGATCAATATCAAATGGGTCTTAATATTGGTGTGAATGGCACCCCGGGTGTATACAGTTCTGAAGGACTTTATCTCGGTGGCTATATGAGCACATCAGAATTATTGGATCGACTTAAATAACTCATTTTAATTAGTTATTTAACTTTATTTTATAGATAAAGATATTCTGAAATGACCCTAGAGTCAGGCCGCTTTTTTAGCTATGATCTAGGCTCTCGTAAAAAACTGTTTATATTTGGAGTGTGACGTGAAACCAGTTCGTCTGGCAATCCTCGGTCTTGGTACTGTGGGTGGTGGTGCCCTTAAACTATTAAAAGAAAATGCTGCTGAGATTAAACGTCGCACCGGTCGTGAAATTCTAATTACCCATGTTGGTACGCGTCGTCTGCGTCCTGATCTGGATCTACCTGAATCAGTTAAACAAAGTGCAGATCTGCTCGACATCGTACGTCAACCTGATGTAGATGTGGTGGTTGAAGTCATGGGCGGTATTCACCCTGCTTATGAAGTGATTAAAGAAGCCATTCTGCATGGCAAACAGGTCGTGACTGCCAACAAGGCCTTATTGGCTGAACATGGGAATGAACTGTTCAAACTTGCCGATGACAACGCTGTGCAAATTGCTTACGAGGCAGCGGTGGCTGGCGGCATTCCAATTATTAAAGTAATGCGTGAAGGTCTGGCAGCCAACAAGATTGACTGGCTGGCTGGCATCATCAACGGTACAGGCAACTTCATTCTGACTGAAATGCGAGATAAAGGCCGTGCCTTTGCTGATGTACTGAAAGAAGCGCAGGAACTGGGTTATGCAGAAGCCGATCCAACCTTCGATGTAGAAGGCATCGATGCAGCACATAAACTGACATTACTGGCCTCTATTGCTTTTGGTATTCCGTTGCAGTTTGATAAAGTCTTTACTGAAGGCATCAGCAAAATTACTGCACAAGACGTGAAATATGCTGAAGACTTGGGCTTCCGTATCAAACACCTCGGTATTGCGCGTCGTGCTGAAACCGGTATCGAACTCCGCGTGCATCCTACCCTGATTCCTGAAGAGCAATTGATCGCTAATGTCAATGGTGTGAAAAATGCAGTTCTAGTTCAAGCCAATGCGGTTGGTCCTACACTGTATTACGGTGCGGGTGCTGGCGCGGGCCCTACAGCTTCTGCAGTAGTTGCAGATGTCGTGGATATCGTACGTGATATTTCTTATACTGAAGACGGTGCTGGTACAATTCCACAACTGGCTTTTGAAAGCTTAAGTGACCTGCCAATCCTGCCACGTGAAGAAATGACGACTGGATACTACATCCGGATCAATGCTGAAGATCAAACCGGAGTACTGGCTGAAGTAACCTCTATTCTAAGCCGCGAAGGCATCAGTATTGATGCAATTCTGCAGCAGTCACGTCTGAAAGATCTTATTCCTATCGTGATCCTGACTGATCCTGTCAAGGAAGCGAAAATGGATGAAGCGTTAAAACAAATTCAAGCTCTTCCTGTCATTCATGGCGAAATTGTACGAATTCGTTTAGAATCGCTTGATAATTAATCGGGTCGAGGGGACACTCTCCCCTTGCCAAGCTCTACACACAATTGGAACATCATCATGTCGAATGCCAATCGTTATACTGGTTTAGTTGACCGCTATCGCGACCGTTTACCAGTGTCTGAAACTACTAAAGCCGTTTCTCTGGGTGAAGGTAACACGCCACTGATTAAGCTTGCGAATATTCCGCGCATTATTGGCAAAAATGTTGAAATTTATGTGAAGTACGAGGGCTTAAACCCGACTGGTTCATTTAAAGACCGTGGTATGACCATGGCGGTAACAAAAGCAGTTGAAGAAGGCTCTAAAGCGATTATCTGTGCTTCTACAGGTAATACTTCAGCAGCTGCAGCAGCTTATGCTGCGCGTGCAGGTATCAAAGCGTTTGTGTTAATCCCTGAAGGCAAAATTGCGATGGGTAAAATGGCACAAGCGATGATGTACGGTGCAATCACCATGCAAATCCGCGGTAACTTCGATGACGGTATGCGTCTGGTAAAAGAAATCGCTGACAAAGCACCTGTCACTATCGTGAACTCAATCAACCCATACCGTCTGCAAGGTCAAAAAACCATTGCTTACGAAATCGTGGATGAATTGGGCCGTGCACCGGATTACCACTGCCTGCCAGTGGGTAATGCAGGTAACATCACTGCACACTGGATGGGTTATACCGAAGCTGTTGCGAATCAGCCTGCTGGCGAGTTTGAACAAGTGGTTTACGATGCTGCCACTGATGCCTTCACTGGTCCTAAACCTGAAGGTCTGCCAACAATGGTAGGTTACCAGGCTTCTGGTGCTGCACCTTTCCTTCGTGGTGCACCTGTTGAAAACCCTGAGACTGTTGCAACTGCAATTCGTATTGGTAATCCACAAAGCTGGAACCATGCGAAAGCCGTTGTTCGTGATTCTAAAGGCTGGTTCGATGAACTGACTGATGCCGAGATTCTGGAAGCTCAACGTCTTCTTTCTATGTATGAAGGCGTATTCGTAGAACCTGCATCTGCAGCGTCTATCGGTGGCGCAATCCGTGATATTAAAGCAGGTAAAATTGCTGAAGGTTCTGTGATCGTGTGTACTGTAACTGGTAACGGTCTGAAAGATCCGGATACTGCGATCAAACAATGTTCTGATGCCGTAATGCTGTCTATCGACGCAACTTTAGAACAGGTTCGTGAATCAATTCTTTCAAATATGTAAGATACAGAATCAAAAAAGCCCTGCAATTGCAGGGCTTTTTATATGCGCTTAAAAAAGATTAAACACGTTGTTTAGGCAAGCTAGACACCCAGGTCATGAGACGAGTCGCATCATTGGTACGTGCAGCAGTTGAATCCGCACCTAATACCACCACCACCACAGGACGGTTATTCAAGGTGGTGTGCATGACGACACAACGTCCTGCCTCATTAATATAACCGGTTTTAGACAGGTTGATGTTCCAACCACCATTTCGCACCAGTGAATTGGTGTTGTTCGATTTCAATACACGATACCCGAGGTTGAAATCATAGCTGGCAGTGGTAGAGAACTGACGGATCAGACCATACTGTGAAGCAGTATTCACCAGAATCCCCAAATCACGTGCAGAAGACACATTGCCAGGATGCAGGCCGGTAGATTCCATATAATGGGTTGAATTCATGCCCAGCTCTTTAGCTTTGGCATTCATCTTCGCAATGAAGGCTGCACGACCGCCTGGATAGGTACGCGCCAATGCAGCTGCAGCTGGGTTCTCAGATTTCATCAAAGCAAATAATAAAGCTTCAGCACGATTCATGCTGTCCCCGGCTCTTAAGGTAGAACTTGAGCTCTTACAGCCTGCACAGGAAAAATCAGCCTGTTGTAAAGTAATTTTTTCAGACATATTCAAACGCGCATCTGAAATCACCACTGCAGTCATCAATTTGGTAATCGACGCAATCGGATAAGCATTATTGGTATTTTTACTGAATAACACTTCACCCGTCTGTGAATCCATCACCAAAGCTGCACGCGCACTCACAGGAGGTTGATTACTAAAATGACTATTATCAATAATCTGCACAGGTTTTGTCGGCACTGGCGCTGGTGCACCGCCCTGACGAATCGTCGTCGTAACAGTTGCAGAACCTGGTGGTGAAGGTTCTGCAGCAGATACGCTCAAATTATCATTCATGAGCTGATTGACTTCATCAGAAGACCAGCTGATGCTGGATCCGCCCTCTGTTGTGCCAGAATTCATAATGATTTCAGCAAAACTTGTCGTGCTCATGCTGATTAACACGGACAGGCCGAGTAGATGCCTTAAAGACTTGTTTATTTTCTTCACTATTCCTTCACTCAACTAACAGAGGTAAGATTGATTTGCGTATTACCTCTAATATGCCTTACATTTAAACACAATGCCGAACATTTTTTGTTCTTGACACTATGTGATAAGTTTCAGATTTAATCTGCGAATAGGATTGCTAATTTTGTAGTTTCATTGCAAGCTTATTTTGCTTTATGTAACAAAAAAATGATTTTTTAATAGAGGGAGAGTCTAGGTGATCACAGTTTTAGTTGTCGACGACCATGAATTAGTTCGTACTGGAATTTGCAGAATGCTGGAAGACCATGCGGATGTTCAGGTGATTGGACAGGCTGAATCTGGTGAAGAAGCAATTACCCTCGTCCGTCAGCATCATCCCAATGTGGTTCTATTAGATGTCAACATGCCAGGTATCGGTGGTGTAGAAACCACACGCCGTTTGCTACAGACTGCTCCTGAAACCAAAGTTCTTGCGGTGAGTGGCCTGGCTGAAGAGCCTTATCCTTCTCTTTTACTTAAGGCAGGTGCCAAAGGCTATATCACCAAGGGTGCACCTGTATCAGAGATGGTTCGTGCCATCAATAAAGTCATGCAGGGCGGTAAATATTTCAGTGCTGATATCGCAGAACAGTTGGCCAGCTCCTACCTGTCTGATACACAGCAGTCTCCTTTCGACGCACTGTCTGAACGTGAAATGCAGGTAGCCATGATGGTGGTGAACTGTATCAGCGCGCAGGAAATTGCCGATAAGCTGTTTGTGAGTGTTAAAACAGTCAATACTTACCGTTACCGGATCTTCGAAAAACTGAATATTGATAGTGATGTTAAACTGACCCATCTTGCAATGCGCTATGGCCTGATTAAACCTTAATTTAACCCTCTGCTTAATGCGGTCTCTATGGCGCAAACATCCAGTTATTCTGAACTAAATCAATATCATCTGGGCCTATGGTATAGCGCCTACCGCCTGATTATCAGCACGGGTCTGTTGCTGATTTTTCTGCTGACTTATCCTGATATGACTGCGGATTATCAGTATCCTAAACTCTATCACTACGCCTTAATGATTGGCGTCGCCGTCAATACTGTGCAGCTGTTTACGCTGAGATGGGTAAAGCGCCTGATTCAGCCACAGTTCATTCTGATTTTTGCCAGCGATGTCTTTTTTCTCAGTTTATTGACCTTGGCCAGTCAGGGTCCAAATGTTCATCTCGGACTGATTTTTGTTATTACCATTTTTTCAGCTTCATTATTACTGGATGCCAAGAAAGCCCTGATCATCACTCTGATTGCGGTGATTAGTATTATCTACCAGCATTTTATCGGCAGTATTTTTGCTTTTTCTTCCCTTACCAATATCGGAAACAGTGCCCTGCTGGCCTTTCTGTTTTTTGTCGTTTATGGCTCGGGGCAAATTGCAGTACGGCGCTTTCAGATTCTGGAAAACCTGAATTTTTCTCAATCGCTGGAACTATATCGCTTACAAAATATTAACCGCTATATTTTGGAACAGATTGAAACCGGCTATCTGGTCTTAGATGAGAATTACCATGTGGTGCTCAGTAATCCGGCTGCCTGTCATCTGCTCGGCATTGAGCCAATCTATGCCCATGAAAGATTTTCGTTATACCAATCTCAAAATGACTTGTTTGAACTGATCCGTTTTGAAAATCTGGAAAATGGCGAGCGGTTTCAATTTGAATCCCAACAGAGTCGTTATAATATTCACGTGCAGGTACAAAAGCTGATTGTGCCGCACCAGACTCTGACTCTCCTCGTGCTGCAAGATGCCCGCAAACTTAATCAGCAGGTGCAACAGTTAAAGCTTGCTGCTTTAGGCCAGCTTTCCGCCAGTATTGCCCATGAAATTCGCAATCCTCTGGCTGCCATTGTACAGGCTAATGATCTTTATCTCGATTCTGAACCTGAACAGCAACAGGTCCTGCATCAGATGATCAGCCGACAGGCTACCCGTATTGACCGGATTATCCAAGACACCCTGAATATGGTGAAGAATAAAGAAACCCATCCGGTCGTGATTCAGCTGAATGAGTTTATACCACTGTTTATTCAGGAAGATTTAGCAGATGTGGCAGATCAGATTCAATTTAATATTGATGTACCACTGGCTATTCAGTTCGATGAAGCCCAGTTACGTCAGATTCTAATTAACCTGATTCGTAATGCTATCCGTCACAATTCTCCAGATTCATCTCATATTCAATTGAATATTCACCCATATGAACATAAGGTATGGATAGATGTTCGGGATTTTGGCTCTGGTATTGCCACCCATGATCAGGAATTATTATTTAAACCTTTTTTCAGCACGTCTATCCATGGAACGGGACTCGGACTATATTTATCACACAGTTTTTGTGAAGCCAATCAGGCACAACTCAACTACATTTCACAAGAACAGGGCGCATGCTTTCGGATTAGCTGTCAACGTGTAACAGCATAAAAGGAATAAGGGGAAATATTGTGGAACAACAACCACTGGTCTTATTGGTGGATGATGAGGAAGATCTATGTACCCTCATGCAAATGTCATTGATGCGCATGGGAATCCGTACACATATTGCCCATCGTCTGGAAGATGCAAAAAAATTTCTGACAGATCATCAATATGATGCCTGTCTGACGGATCTAAATCTTCCTGATGGCAATGGTCTGCAATTACTGGACTGGATTAACCAGCATTCCCCTCACCTTCCGGTAGCTGTTCTAACGGCCTATGGTAATATGGATATTGCTATTGCTGCACTCAAGGCAGGTGCATTTGACTTTGTTAGCAAACCGATCAATCAAAAGCATCTGGAGCAACTGCTGCAAAAAGCACTAAATAAACCAGTAGACTATTATCAGAATAATTCCAATGATTCACTAGAACATAAGCTGCTGATTGGACAATCTCTGCCTATTCAGCAATTGCGTGTCACCTTGAAAAAAATTGCCCGTTCCCAGGCACCCGTGTTTATTACTGGCGAATCAGGTACCGGGAAAGAAGTTGTCGCCAATCTGGTTCATCGTCTCAGCAATCGCAATGAAGGACCTTTAATCGCAATTAACTGCGGTGCAATCCCGACTGAACTGATGGAAAGTGAACTGTTTGGCCATAAGAAAGGCAGCTTTACTGGCGCGACACAGGACAAACAAGGATTAATTCAGTCTGCCCATGGGGGTAGCCTGTTCTTAGATGAGATTGCTGAATTACCCCTGTCTATGCAGGTCAAACTGTTACGTGCTGTTCAGGAAAAACGCATTCGTCCAGTCGGTTCCGATACTGAAATTGATGTCGATTTCCGTGTCATCAGTGCCAGCCATCAGGATCTCGATGCGCTGGTACAACAAGGCAAATTCCGTCAGGACTTGTTCTTCCGTATTCATGTGATGGATCTGGTCTTACCACCACTGCGTGAGCGCGGCCAGGATATTCTGCTCCTCGCTGAGCATTTTATTCAAAAGATCTGCCAAGAATGGGAAATTCCTGCGAAAAAGTTGACGGAACGGAGTAAAGAATTTTTACTCGAGCAATATTATCCAGGCAATGTACGCGAACTGCGTAACATTATTGAACGAGCGATTACTTTGAGTGATGAAGATAAGATTGATCTTCAGCATCTGCAAACTGCTCCACTGCGTCATATGGCTCCCGTCTTATCAGAAACTGCCAATCTGGCAGAGCCGACTTCATCTTCGGATCAGATCATTATTCCGAAAAAATTACCTGAAGAAGGTCTGGAACTGTATTTAGAAAAGATTGAAAAAGAAATTCTGTTGAATGCTTTGAATCTGACCCATTGGAACCGTACATTGGCCGCGAAGAAACTGGGGATGTCATTTCGGTCTTTACGCTATCGTCTAAAAAAATTCGGACTGGATACTGAAGAAGAGGAATGATTATTTCTGCAGGAGCAGCAAGTCTGTGACGTGATCCAGATAGCTCTCCTCACGCACATCCTGACCTAGGGGATAGGTGAAATGTGGTTGAATCCCATGTCCTTCGATCATATTGCCGCTCGGGCTAAAGTATTGCGACACCGTCATCTGTAAAGCGGAGCCATTGCTCAAAGGAAATAATTTCTGTACCACCCCTTTACCATAGCTCTTTTCCCCTACCACCCACGCATGATTATGTTCTTTCAAAGCTGCCGTGAATACTTCTGCAGCGGAAGCTGAACGGTTATTGATGAGAATACCGACTTTCAGGTTCTGAAACTCAATTCCTGGTAGTGCCTGAAATTGCTGATTGCCTTCAGAACGGCTCTTGGTCGAGACAATAATACCCTGATTCAGGAACAAATCTGCTGATTCAACGGCTGCGGACAATAAACCACCGGGATTATTACGTAGGTCAAACAGCACTGCTTTGAGCCGATTAGTTGAATAACTTTCAATAATCCGTTTGATTTCATTAGCGGTATCCTGCTGGAAGACTTTGACCTGTAGCACCAGAACCTGATTGCTGTGTAAGGTCGATTTAATCTCGGTATCTACTTTGGTATTGCGGACCAGTGTAATCGGTACACTTTGCGCAGAAAGCTGGAGCGTTAAAGTAGAGCCAATGGCACCAGTCAATAAATCTCGCACCTGCTCACGTTTCAGCGCACTCAAGACCTGATCATCAATCTTGTAAACTGTGACACCATTGCGAAGGCCTTGTTTGGCAGAATCAGCATCCGGACTCAAGCCTTGTACCATCCATTGTTTTAGCTGCGGATTAAAATGCAGATCAAAATCAATACTGGCCAGATCACCTTCGGTATATTCACGCAGCTGCTTATAGTCTTCAGGAGATAAATAGCGGGAATAGCGGTCTAAGCCATTTACCAGACCTTGAATGGCCTGCTGGAAAAGCACGTCGTCATTTTTGTCTTGGATATAATTATCTTTGACGATGCCATAAATCTGAACAAATTCCTGGATGGATGTAACAGGAATTTCATTATAGACCTGTTCATCCATTTCCAGTTCATCGAGTGCCATCTCGGTCGAAACAGCACTCCAGGCGGAATGACTCAAACACATCAGTAAGCAGGATAAGACTACAGACTTGCCATGTGTTTTTATCATTCTTATACCCGTTTTATAAAAGTTTAAGCGTGCAGCTCAATAAGATTGCGACCTTGCATTTCAGTTGGTACCGGAATTTGCATCAAGTTCAGCAGGGTTGGGGCGACATCAGCCAATACACCACCTTCTGCGATTGTTGCAGAACTTGGACCCACATAGATAAATGGAACCAGTTCAGTGGTATGCTGGGTATGCACCTGACCACTCTGATAATCCTGCATTTGCTCTACATTACCATGGTCTGCAGTAATAATCATATGACCTTTTTTCGCCATCACAGCTTCATAAACACGGCCCAGGCAAGTATCCACAGCTTCAACGGCTTTCACTGCTGCATCAAATACACCGGTATGACCGACCATATCACCGTTGGCATAGTTCACAACCAGTAGGTCAAACTCGCCTGAATTGATCGCTGCCACCAGTTCATCAGTGACTTCATAGGCACTCATTTCCGGTTTCAGGTCATAAGTCGCAACATTTGGAGATGAGATCAGGATACGTTTTTCACCTGGATACTCATCTTCACGGCCACCGCTAAAGAAGAACGTTACATGCGCATATTTCTCAGTTTCTGCAATACGTAGCTGAGTTTTACCCAGGTTCGACAGATACTCACCTAAAGAATTTACCAGCGCTTCTGGCATATATGCCACAGGTGCATCAATGGTCGCCTGATAACGGGTCAACATCACGAATTTTGCCAGATTCGGTACAACCTTACGTTCAAAACCGGCAAAATCTTTTTCAACAAAGGCACGAGTCAATTCACGGGCACGGTCAGCACGGAAGTTCATGAATACGACGCTGTCGCCATCCTGAATCTTCACAGTGTCGCCAATGCGAGTCGCTTTTACAAATTCATCTGATTCCTCTGCAGCATAAGCCTGTTCCAGACCTTCAACTGCACTAGCTGCAGTACGCACTGCTTCACCTTCAGTCAGCAGACGATACGCTTGCTCTACACGATCCCAACGGTTGTCACGGTCCATGGCAAAATAACGACCGATCATGCTGACAATACGACCCTGGCCCGGATATTGAGCAAATAATGCATCCAGTTTTTCTAAAGAGGGTTGCGCACTTTTTGGTGGTGTATCACGGCCATCGAGGAACGCATGCAGATAAACCTGAGCACCGCGTTTTAAAGCCAGTTCAGCCATCGCCACGATATGATCTTCGTGTGAGTGCACACCGCCTTCAGACAACAGACCCATAATGTGGACTGCGCCATTTGCTGCTTTGGCTTTCTCAACGGCATCAACCAGCACTTCATGTTCGAAGAAAGCCCCAGTACGGATATCTTTGGTAATACGGGTAAAGTCCTGATACAGCACACGGCCAGCACCAAGATTCATATGACCGACTTCAGAGTTCCCCATCTGACCATCAGGCAGGCCGACATCTTCACCTGAACCTGAGATCAAACCATGCGGATGCTTTTCCTGCATAGCAGTTAAATTTGGTCGTTTAGCCGCTAAAAACGCATTGTCTTCGACCGCTTCGCGATGACCCACACCATCCATAATCACCAAAACGTGAGGGATTTTGCCAGCAGTTGCATCCGTCATAATGAAATACTCTTTTCGTCTACGAATTAATCGCCCTAGTTTACCGAATTTTGCAAAAAGAGACCATGACCAGACGATGGTTTAAGCCTCTTGTTGCGATTGATTTCTTCTATTTTCCTGTAGCTTAGCGGGCCCGATGGAGCAAGTAGCCGCCAATAGCAAACATCAGCAAAATAGGAATAAATACGAACCATGCCGGTGACGGCGCATAGACCAGACTGGCATAGCCAAGAAAATCCTGCAGGTAGAAGAAGCCTAAACCTGCGAATAATGCAATCACCAAACGGAAACCCATGGATTGCTGACGCAATGGTCCGAAAATAAATGAACAGGCAATCACTACCAGCGCAATCAGGGCAAATGGCGAACCGACTTTCTGCCAGAAGGCCAGCTGATAGGTTTTAGGTACCTGACTATATTCATGCATATAGCTCATAAAGCTCACCAGCTGGCTTGGCGATAAATCTTCCGGATCAATCGTGACCATATGCACATATTTTGGCTGCAAGGCCAAAGCCAGTGGCTGCTCATCATGCTGTACCAGTGTCGCATTACCGTTTTGTAAAATATCAAACTGTTCTGTGCTATCTAGTTTCCAAGCCCCATCTTTGACAAACTCACCCTGTTTGGCATCCAGAGTACCCCGCAGACGGTAATTGTCATCGAAGTCCAGCATCTGTACATTTTTCAGCTGGCCTTTGGCATTTGCATAATCAATATAGATAAAGCGATTCCCCTCACGCGTCCAGTAACCTTTAACTTCACCAATTTTGACCGGTTTGTTATAGCTTTTGACTGCTTTGGCCTGTTCATTGGTATATGGAATCACCCATTCGCTCAGGGCAAACGACAATACGACCAATAGCAATGCTGATCGAATAACCCAGCCGACAATACGCCACAGGCTAATGCCGACTGAACGCATTACGATCAGCTCACTATTGGAAGCTAATGTACCCAAACCGAGTACCGCACCAATCAGTGCCGAAATTGGCAGGATTTCATACAAATAATTGGGTGCGCCCCAGAGTACATATTTCAAGGCATCCCAGGCACCATAGCCTTCTTTCAGGGAACCCAATTCACCTAAATACGTAAATAAGACCTGCAGACCTGAAAGAACAGCGGTTGCCCCAAGCATCGCCAGCGCAGTGGTTCCGGTCACATGTTTGGCAACTATACGACGTGCTAACATTGTTAAGACCTCACTCGCTGAATCCGTTTTTTAATTTTTGGCGCCAAATTCTGTTTACGTGAGAACAATGCACCGGCTATAGCATAAATGATCAGGACTAATGGATAAGCCCAAATGCCCATTTCCGCCTTACTGACCCGGGTTTTGATTGCCATCAGGGCGACAATCAGGCTGGCAAAGATCATCAGTGCCGGGAACAATTTGAGATAGCGACCTTGACGTGGGCTCACTTCAGATAGCGCCACAGACAAAATCAGGGCAATCACAATGGCAAATGGCACAAAGACACGCCAGCCAAGCTCACTGGCTACGACAGGATCCTGACGATTTTTCCAAAGCTGTCCGGTCGGCAAGGCTTCAACTTCATCACTGGCCAGTGATGCTTCTTTATCACTTTCGATCCGTAAACGATAGCTTTCAAATTCAGCCTGGGTATATTGCGGCGTGCCTGGATAAATTTCATAGCGGCGACCATTGACTAGGTCGACCACATTAGCTGCATCATTCGGCATTTCAATCCGGGTCGCTTCCTGCGCCAGAATCATCACATCTGGCTTGCCTTCTTTTTCCGCACGCTGATAGAAGAAGATATCTTTCAGGTTTTTGCGATCTTCGGATAGATCTCCGGCATAAATGGTATAAGGTCCGGAAGAGATAAATTCTTTGGGCCGAACCAGATCAAAGCCGGTTCGTACTGCCTGCTCACTGGTCAAGGCTTCGAACTGTCGAATCCCCCACGGTGAAGCCCACAACATGAGAAAGCCTTGTGCAAGGAGATAGACCAAAGTCATCGGAATCAAAAGACGTGCCAGCTGATGCCGGCTAATTCCGCTACCATTTAAGACCGCCATCTCATGATCAACATAGAGACGACCAAAGACCAGCATTAAACCAATAAAGAACCCAAGTGGAAGAATCAAGGTCAGGAATTCAGGCAAACGATAACCAATGATGCTGAACAGGATTCCAGCATCCAGACGCCCCTGTGCGGCCACACCAAAATACTTGATCAAACGACCGCCCATCATGATAAGGGTCAGTAAGGCAATCACCACCAAGGAGGTCGATACCACTTGCTTGACCAGATAACGCCGAATAATCAAATTAGTTCTTCCAAAATGAGCTCCATAAAACGAGTGCTAGTTTACCCGAATAGCAAAAATATAAAACCTAGGTGGCTCTGCCCATTGAAAATCTATTCGGATAAATGTTTCAATGCTTGAATGATTTGCAAATCTAAACAGGCGTGAAAACAAGATATGAACCTTACAATTAATACGTCATTCCCAGAGAATGGATCAAGTCAATCTTTGTTGATTTTAGTCAACTCAGAGCAAATTCAGAGCGCTGCATCAACATACCAAATCAACAACCTAGACACATTAATTGAAGCCTCCCAATTCAAGGCCGGTCTAGCAGAAAGTTTAAGCCTGATTGGACAGGTCAGCCAGTCTCAGCATGCGGCCCTTATCGGCCTCGGCAAGACTGCCGAATTACAAGCGGGAAAACTGGCGAAAATTGCCCAAGCCATTATTAAAGCCTCTCAAAAAAAATTCAAACAGATTTCTGTTGATCTGACACAACTTCCACAAGAATTGCACTATCTGTTTGCATTGGCTTTAACACAGGCCAGCTATGGCTATGACGAATACAAGTCGAAAAAGAACGAATTTATTCTGCAGCAGATCGACTTCATCGCTGCCGAAACTACGCTAACAGCTGAACAGTTGCAATTGATTCAGGCCGTACAGACTGGCCAGAATCTGGCGCGTGATCTGGGTAACCGTCCTGGCAATATCTGTTTCCCGGAATATCTGGCAGAACAGGCCCAAGCGCTGGCGGCTCAATATCCGGATCTACTTAAAGTAACTGTGCTCAATGAACAGCAAATGGCTGACCTTGGCATGGGGGCCTTCCTTGCAGTCAGCAAAGGTTCAGACCGTCCAGGCCGTATTATTACGATTGAATATCTGGCGCATCGTCAAGAAGCACCAGTGGTATTACTGGGTAAAGGCATTACTTTTGATACCGGTGGTATTTCATTAAAACCAGGCGCTGGCATGGACGAAATGAAATACGATATGTGCGGTGCAGCTTCAGTTCTGGGCACGCTTCGTGCACTATGTGAATCTCGTTTACCAATTCACGTTGTAGGTGCGATTGCTGCAGCGGAAAATATGCCGTCTGGCAAAGCAACACGTCCAGGTGACATCGTCACCACCATGAGTGGTCAAACCGTTGAAATTTTAAATACTGATGCTGAAGGCCGTCTGGTACTCTGCGATGCATTAACTTATGTGAAACGCTTTAATCCTGCTCTGGTGATTGATATTGCAACTCTAACCGGTGCTTGTGTAGTGGCGTTAGGTTCAGTCTTGACCGGTATGTTTACGCCAGACAATGAGCTGGCTGCAGAACTTGAAACCGCCGGCCAAAACGCATTTGACCGTGTATGGCGCATGCCGGTACTGGACGACTATCAGGAACAACTGGATTCTCCATTTGCGGATATTGCCAATATTGGTGGTCCTAAAGCTGGTTCTGTAACAGCTGCATGCTTCCTGCAACGTTTTACACGTGACTATCGCTGGGCTCACCTGGATATTGCAGGTACTGCATGGAATTCAGGTCCAAATAAAGGCGCAACTGGCCGTCCAGTACCTCTATTAATGCAATTCCTGGCTAATCGCGTTCAAAAGCATGGCTAAGGTCAGCTTTTATTTATTTGAAAAAAGTGCTGAACGACAAGTGGACAGCACTTGTCGTTTATGCCGTAAAATTTTGCGTCAGCCAGAGCGCATCTGGCTGCTGTGTGCTGATCCTGCTTTACAGCAGGAACTGGATGAAAAGCTATGGAACTTTGATCCTGCCAGCTTTATTCCGCATGGAATCGATCAGCCAGATGCAACCGTTTGTATCTCGGCTCAATTACCAGAGCAGTCGGGCTGGATTATTTTTAATTTTAATCCGGAAGCACTTGAACCTGATGCGAAATTTAGTCACATTATTGAGATTATTGAAAACAATGAACCGGCCAAACAGCTGGGACGTGAAAAATATAAACAATATCGTCGCTTTGGCATTCAGCCAAATACCTTTAAGCTCTAAGTAATCACGTGAACAAGGAGATGCAAGTGGCATTAAATGTAGGTCCAGATTTTAAACAGCGCTGGTTAAACACACCTGAGGCTGTACGTCAGACCTTTATCGATGACCTCTCGCGCATCTGTGAAGTACTTAAGCCTGAAACCGTTGTAGAAGAATGGCTGGTCCGCGACCAGCAGTTACAGAAAGAGTCTGAGCGTAAAATTGAAGCAGCGTATGCACAGCGCAAGGCCGAACTGATTGAAGAAGCACGCATTCGCAGACAACGGGCACTCGAAAAAGCCTTAGCCGAAAAACGTGCTGAAGAACAGGCTTATGCCGAACAGCTACGCCGTGATGAAGAGCGAAAATTTGCCGAGCAAACCCAGAAGCTTGCTGAAATGCGTCATATACTGGATACTGAAGTTCAGGATTATGCCGCACGCTATCAGAAAAATCCGGATCAGGTTCTCGACTTTGCCAAAGGTCGCTTAAATATCGATGATACCCAGATTTTGTCTGAGCTGGAAAGCTTACGGTTACGTCTGGAACTCGAAGCAGAAACTGTGATTGAACAAACCATCAATGCACTGCGTGAGAAATTACGCGCTGCAGCCAAAGAAGAAATTGACTATATTCTGAAAAATTCTGATCTGGCTGAGTAAAGTTGATAGTCATTTGGCTGAAATAGTCTTTTTATTTTTCAGCCTTAACTCCTTGCTTGCCTTGTTTAAACTTATTCTATCTAGCTAAAATCTACTTTAAAATTAAAACAAGTCAGCCAGTAAAAATGCGGTATTACCAAGCAGATAGCCCACCCCTAGCAAAGTGCTGATCCAGAGAATTCCCCCAGTTACATTATAAAAACTGAAAGTCGCAAAGCTCATATGGCCAGAACCTGCCGCAAAAGGACCGAAGGAACGTACAAAGGGAATAAAACGCGCAATTAAGATCGTCTTGCCACCATGTTTCATAAAATAATGATTGGTTTTGACCATATATTCGGGTTTGAAAAACCGTGAATGCTCATTGAAATACTTTAATCCGAGTACTCTACCCGAATAATAATTCACGGTATAACCCAGAATCGAAGCAATCAGTAGTAATAAACCCATGGAGTGCAAGGTAATCAGGTCAGAGCTGGAACACAACGCACCGACAGCAATCAACAAACTGTCACCTGGCAAAAAGAAGAAAAACGGCGAACCTGTTTCCGCAAAAATCACCAGGAACAAAATTGCATAGATCCATACCCCATACTGCTCCAGTAATAAGGGTAAAGACTGTTCAAGATGAAGTAAAAAATCGAGCATTCGACCTGTCCACTGGGGCTAAAATCGCGAGTTGAGCCACGTATTATCCCGAAAAATAAAAAAACAGTCTAATTTTTCAATTAGATTGTCTGGTAATTGTGTAGCTAATTTATTTCAAAAAGCCATTTTCGGCTAAGAAGTCCATGCTGATTTTAGACTGTTGTGTAGTTTCTGCGGCCTTGTCACCAAGCAATAAACGCTCGATATAACGCGCCAGTATATCCACTTCCAGATTGACTCTAGTGCCTAGCTTCCAGGTACTAATATTGGTACGTTCGGCTGTATGCGGGATCAGATTCAAACTAAGGATATTTCCACGTAAGTGATTGATGGTCAGGCTGATGCCATCTACTGTTATAGAGCCCTTCTCTGCCAGATATTTGGCAATTTCTTTTGGTGCAGTCACTTCAAAGTAGATGGAACGGGCATCGGAACGTACCACCGTAATTTCACCCACAGCATCGACATGACCAGAAACAATATGTCCACCAAAGCGTGTAGTTGGCAGCATCGCCTTTTCGACATTTACAGGTTGGCCGACTTTCCAGTTAGCCAGTGTAGTCCGGTCCAGACTTTCACGTGATACGTCTGCAGCATACCAGTTCTCACCCCAGTCAATTACGGTCAGACAGATGCCATTGGTGGCAATCGAATCACCTAGATGTACATCAGACATATCCAAATCCGTCTGGATGCGTAAACGCACATCACCACCAACGCTTTGCAGGCTCTCGACCTTACCCAGACTTTCAATAATACCTGTAAACATCTTTATTTCCTTTTTCTCTGCGCTTACCACAAGGCCAATTGGGTACTCACCCCGGTCGTATCCACACCGCCCAGCTCGGCATAATGATGCAACTGGCTCAGTAACTGACGAATTGGTGGACCTGACTTGGCATGTGTGTCGGTAATTACAATAAATTCCAGTACACGTGCACGTTCAGACTGGCGCTGTTTGCTGACACGATAACGTGGCACATCCTGAGTGAGCAAGGTTACACGGCCGCGTTTCAGGTTGGCCTGCAACAAATCTGTGGCACTGATATTACCATCAGTCGAATAACTGGTCAGGATAAAACGCGCATTAATGGTCGCCAACAAAGTTTCATAGGCCTCTTTGGCATGCTTGGACGAGTTGTACTGACTTGGACGTTCTTTGCGCCATGCACGGTCAATTCCGCTCTTGAAGCCTTTAGTGTCTGGCGTAGGCAGATCTACCTGATCCCATAGTGTTAAAGCATTCAGCACATGATAGTTGCTGCTATAGGCATGCTGGTTATACGGTGGATCCAGATAAGCTACATCGACTTCAAAACCACTCATCTGATTGGCCAGATGCTGGGCATCGACACACCACATTTCTGCGGCAGGCCCTTGATGCTTAGCATCTTCACAGAAACGACTTGGGGTTAACCAAAGTAAAGATTCAATACGTTCTAGTGCAGTCTGGGTTTTACCGCCCCAACCATGGTGGAAACTTTTAAATACGCCTGAGGTATTGCTGACAAAACTGGCTGAATAAAGTAATGGTGCCAGCAAGGCACTCATTTCCACGTCATCAATCGCACCTTGCGCTTGCCAGGTGGCAATCTGCTGACGGATGGCATCGATACGCATGCCGTTACGGCGTTTGAAGAATAAACGGTCACGGGTCGGATCATAGATTTCGTCATTGCGTGGACACAGATTATGCGTCACCCAGCCTTTGACTTCAGGCAGACGGTTCAGATAATCAATTGCTTTCTGATAGCCACCCAGTTCTTTAAATGCAGGTGCATCAGTACAAGCCAGAACTGCATGATTCAGCGCATGGCTATACGGTTCCCAGTCATTGGCAATCACACGATAGCCATTTTGACGTGCTAAACGCGACACCACACCAGAACCAGCAAAGAAATCGGCAAAAATAGGCGCACGACCATCTTCACGTTTTAAGGTTCCCGTGCTCTCAAGTGCTTCCAGAATTAAATGTAGTAAACGGCGCTTGTTCCCCAAATAAGGAACCAACTGATGGAAAAGATATTCATCGGTAGTACGTGCCGCATGGCGGCGTTTGTGATAAACCGTAGACTCTGAATTCATAGTGTCTCTTGAGAAGGAATTAACCTGAAGCGCACGTCATCACCCACGCGAGTGACATCCTGTAGCTTGAATCGAAGTTGTTCTGCCATTCGGCTAAATTCTGCATTGAACATACTACGCGCAGTTTGCCCCAATAAGGTCGGTGCAACATAACTGATGAGTTCATCCACCAGTCCTGCCTGTAAAAATGCGGTAGATAAGGTTGCGCCTGACTCAACCAGCACATCATAAATCTGATGCAGCTGAACCAGTTGCTGTAATAATTCTTTTAAAGGCTGAATTTCGAGTTGGATCACACCCAACTCAGCCAGCTCCTGACGATAAGGCCCCATCACCATTACCGTTTCTGGATTTTCTAAAATTTTGGCAGTCAGTGGCAAACGCCCCTGACGATCCAGAATAATCCGTTTTGGCTGAACGATTGTGCTGATGTCATCAACTTCTTTCAGACTACGAACATTGAGCTGGCAGTCATCTGCTAATACCGTATCAATCCCGGTAATTACTGCACCGGAAATCGCACGCCAATGTTGTACATCCTGTCGAGCCTCTACACCAGTAATCCATTTTGATTCACCCGATGCCATTGCCGTACGGCCATCCAGACTGGATGCAATTTTTAGACGTACATAAGGCATACCGGTTGCCATGGCTTTCAGGAAGCCATCATTTAGTAGATGCGCTTCATCTTCACAGATGCCAACTTCCGCTTCGATACCGGCCTCTTTCAGGATCTGCACACCTTTTCCAGCGACCAGTGGATTCGGATCAGGACAAGCCACAATCACTTTGGCTAAGCCTGCTTCAACCAGACCTTTGGCACACGGCGGTGTACGGCCATAATGTGCGCACGGCTCCAGAGTGACATAAGCCGTTGCTCCACGTGCCTGTTCACCCGCCTGACGCATGGCAAAAACTTCCGCATGAGGTTGACCTGCTTTAGGGTGAAAACCTTCACCTACGATTATGCCATCTTTGACAATGACACAGCCGACATTCGGGTTGGGTTTAGTGGAGTACTGTCCCTGACGTGCCAGTTCGATGGCACGGCGCATCCAGATTTGATCTTGAGTGAGTTCAGTCATGCTTATTCTTGAAACTCACCGCGTTGCTGCATTTGTTCAATCTGACGACGAAAGGCTTCGACATCCTGGAAGTCCTGATAGACTGAAGCAAAACGGACATAAGCGACATGATCAAGTGCAAATAGAGATTGCATGACAATTTCACCAATCGTGCGTGATTTCACATCACGTTCACCCAAACGGCGAATCTGTAATTGAATATCACTGAGCACCGTTTCAATCTGTTCTTGCGTCACAGGACGTTTCTGCAAGGCATGCATCAGTGAACGGCGTAATTTGGCTTCATCAAAGGGTTCATTCTTGCCATCAGATTTAATGACACGCGGCATCACCACTTCATAACTTTCAAAGGTGGTAAAGCGTTCATTACAACTGACGCATTCACGACGGCGGCGAATCTGGCAACCTTCAGCGGCCAGGCGTGAATCAATCACTTTACTGTCTGGTGTATTGCAAAATGGGCAATGCATAGCGGTTTAATTGAACAAATCCTGATGATTTCCGAGTGTAGCAAAAATTCCAAACTTTGTAGAGTTTTACGCAACATATAGAAAAAAAACAGCCCATATGGGCTGTTTTACACAATATATTGATTATTGTTTTAGCAGATTATTCTACGCGTTCGCCATGTTGACTCAAGTCCAGACCCATACGTTCATCATCAGAAGAAACACGGATACCGATGATCAGATCGATCACCTTAAGAATCACAAAAGTTAATACTGCAGAGTAAGCGATGGTTGCAAGTACACCTTCAACTTGAACCCAAAGTTGGCTCATTACATTTGCTGGAGCAGCATCACCCATGATGAATTCGCTTGCAAAGAATGCTGTCAGAATCGCACCAACGATACCACCGACGCCATGCAGACCAAAGGCATCTAGAGAATCGTCGGCTTTCAGTACACGTTTCAAGGCAGTAATACCCCAGAAACATACCACACCACCGATCAGACCCATTGCCAGTGCACCACCGACAGTAACGAAACCAGCTGCTGGAGTAATCACCACCAGACCTGCTACCGCACCAGAAGCACCGCCTAATACAGAGGCTTTACCACGTACTACTTTTTCAGTAATTAACCAAGAGATTGCTGCTGCCGCTGCTGCAACTTGAGTTACGATCAGCGCATAGCCTGCAGAACCATTTGCACCCAATGCTGAACCACCGTTGAAGCCGAACCAGCCTACCCAAAGTAAGCTTGCACCGACGACGGTTAAAGTCAGATTATGTGGCGCCATTGATTCACGGCCAAGGCCCATACGTTTACCTAGCATGTAGGCTGCAACCAGACCCGCTACACCTGAGTTGATGTGAACGACTGTACCACCAGCAAAGTCAAGCGCACCATCGTTGCCTAACCAGCCACCACCCCATACCCAGTGAGTAATTGGCGCATAAACCAGAATCACCCAAAGTGTAATAAATGCCACAAAAGCACCAAACTTCATACGTTCCGCAATTGAACCGCTGATGATGGCAACCGTAATAATGGCAAACGTCATTTGGAAGATCACGAACAGGATTTCAGGAATTGTGCCGGATAGCGCATCGGTGGTTATTCCAGCCAGCATGAGCTTGTCCAGACTGCCGATAAAGGCATTTCCTTCACCAAAGGCCAAGGTATAGCCAATCACGACCCAAGCAATACTGACTACGGCTGCAGCAACAAAGCTGTGTGCCATTGTTGCCAGCACATTTTTCTTACGAACCATACCGCCATAGAACAGGGCTAAACCTGGAATGGTCATCAGTAATACAAGGGCTGTTGAAGTGAGAATCCAGGCTGTATCACCAGTATCGAGAGTAGCTTCTTCTTCTGCAGGCGCTGCTGGTTCAGCTGGCGCCACTTCAGCAATCTCTGCTGTAGTTGTGTCTGTTGTTGTAAGTGAAGTATCACCAGTCTCTGCAACAAGTGCGACTTCTTCAGTAGGTGTTGGTGCTGTTACGGCCTCTTCAGCCCACGCAACAGAACCACCTAAAAGAGCGCTGGACAAGCCGAACGCCATTAGCATTTTTTTCATTCGTATCCCCCAACCATGTTTTTTGTGAGTTATCAGGTACTCAGCAAACTTCGTGCCAAATTAAACAGCGTCTGCACCTGTTTCACCGGTACGAATACGGATGACTTGTTCTAAGTTAGTTACGAAAATTTTTCCGTCACCGATTTTGCCAGTGCTTGCAACACGAGTAATTGATTCAATTACCGAATCAACCATTTCGTCGCTGATTGCGATTTCAATTTTGACTTTCGGTAGGAAATCTACAACGTATTCAGCACCACGATAAAGTTCAGTATGGCCTTTTTGACGACCAAAGCCTTTGACTTCAGTCACAGTGATGCCTTGAACACCAATTTCAGATAATGCTTCACGCACATCATCCAATTTGAAAGGTTTTACAATTGCAGTTACGAGCTTCATGTTTGTTTTCCTTCGGCTTATTTCACCAGTAAGGTTTTATGTTCAAATTTCATGCCAAGATTCCTAAGGTCGGGGGAAATTAGAAAGCCCGGCACGATGTTTCTTGCTCCTTTATTTTATACTTATAACGTATTGGAATCTGCACAAATTGGATATTTTTTATGTGGATTTTTACAATATTACTAATCGAAGCAGCCTATATTTTATCTGAAATACTGTCAGTCACTCTTGCAGCAATGCTACACTGTCCGCGCATTTATATGGCGATGGATCGGATTATGATTGAAACCCTGTTACAAGCAATTTTGCAGCAAGTTGAACAACCTAAAAAGGATCTGGAACACAATCTGCGTGCCCTGCTCAATGAAGCCGTTAGCAAGATGGATTTAGTGTCTAAAGAAGAGCTTGAACGCCAACGCACTGCCCTAAATAATGCCAATCAGCGTTTAAATGATTTACTAAAACAAGTCGAAGAGCTAGAAGAAAAAATCTCGATTAAAAAATAAGCACAACTACAGTGCACAAAAGACACGAGAACAATAAAAATAATGCACTATATTGGAACAACAATATGTCTTTTGCCAAAATTTATACGCGAGGCCTGTTAGGCCTGCATGCACCTTTAATTGAAGTCGAAGTCCATGTCAGTTCTGGCATGCCTTCCCTCACCATTGTGGGGCTTCCTGAAGCCGCAGTCAGAGAAAGTAAGGATCGGGTTCGCTCTGCCATTCTGAATAGTGGCTTTCAGTTTCCGACTAAACGCCTGACGATTAATCTGGCACCTGCCGATCTACCTAAAGATGGCTCACGTTTAGACTTGCCGATTGCGCTAGGAATTTTACTGGCCTCAGGGCAGCTTCCAGAAAATTGTACTGATAATCTTGAGTTTATTGGGGAGCTGGCCCTAGATGGTCAATTGCGGCCTGTAACAGGAATCCTGAGCATTGCAATCGCCTGCCAGCAGGCACAGCACCAGCTGATCTTGCCTAGTCCGAATGCTCAGAAAGCCTCTCAGCTCCCGGATTTTCAGGTATTTGCTGCCAATCATTTACAGGAAGTCTGTGCACATCTGGCTCAAGCAGAAACCTTGACCCCGTTTAAGACCAGTCCATTAGATCAGCACTCTTTTTATAAATTTGATCTGGTGGATGTGAAAGGACAATTGCGACCACGACGTGCCTTAGAAATTGCAGCTGCAGGTGGCCATTCCCTGCTGTTCCGCGGCCCACCTGGTACAGGTAAAACCTTGTTAGCATCGCGCCTTGCCAGTATTTTACCTCCCTTAAATACTCAGGAAAATCTGGAAGTTGCCAGTATCTATTCAATTGCTAATGCCAATCATCCCTTTGGCCAGCGGCCATTTCGGGCACCGCATCATACTGCTTCTGCCATTGCACTGGTCGGCGGTGGCTCACATCCTAAACCCGGAGAGATCACACTGGCGCATTTGGGGGTGTTATTTCTGGACGAATTGCCTGAGTTTGACCGCAAGGTTTTAGAAGTGTTACGTCAGCCGCTTGAGTCCAAAGAAATTGTGATTTCGCGTGCTTCCCGGCAAATTACTTTTCCAGCCAATTTTCAGCTGGTGGCAGCCATGAATCCTTGTCCATGCGGTTATGCATTTAATCAGGACATCCGCTGTCAATGTTCACCTGAAACCATCAAGCGTTATCAGAACCGGATTTCTGGTCCATTACTGGATCGGATTGACCTGCATATTGACGTACCACCTTTACAGGCACAGGAGTTACAGGACAATAAACCTGTCGAAAACTCTGAAACGGTCAGACAACGCGTGATTACCGCTTATAACATTCAGATCAAACGGCAAAATGCCTTAAACATGAGTCTTAGCCCAAAACAACTGGAACAATATGCCCCTCTCGATCCACCAGCTCAAAAAATGATTGAACTGGCTCAGCAGAAACTGAATTTATCAGCACGAGGCTATCATCGGATTTTGCGTGTTGCCCGAACCATTGCCGATCTTGACCAAAGTCCAGATATTCAGACTGGGCATTTATCGGAAGCCCTGTCTTATCGCGGGCAACACATTTAAATAAATAAAAAGGCGACTTAGAGTCGCCTTTTTATTTAGAGAAAATTAGAAGCTATAACCTAATCCGAATACTACTTTGTTCTTTTGTTTCACATCCATACGATCATAACCACCGATGATGTAATTGATGCTTGCAGTCACACCAGTATCTGCAAGAGGTTTACTTAAACCGATATCAAAATGACGGAAACCAAAGCTTTCACTTGTCTCTTCTACATAGTCACCTGACTTTTCATAAGCATATAAACCTAAAGCGGTGTCTAAGCTAAAGTCATTCGGCAGTGCATAGCTGTAGGTACCTTTGATATAAGTATCCCCTGCATTCCCCCAAGTCGTATCTTCAAGAAGGGTTTGTGCTGTAATACCTAAATCTTTATAGCTCAGACCTAATAACAGCTCAAATCCATTCGTTTCTTCATCAGATTCATAATAATAGTAGTAAGTCGTACCAATTGTTAAACCCAAATCATCATTTACTGAATGGCTGTAGCCTGCATAGAAGTTATTTTCAAAAGCATCACGGCCTTCTTCAACCAAAGAATAATCTAAGGTAGAGCCCCACCAACCAGCATAGAAGCCAGAGGCATGATTATAGTCAAGTCCACCTTGTAAAGTAGCTCCGCTATTTTCAGGTGTGTTGGTAATCCCGCGCAGGTTATAGCTTGAAAGTACACTGATATTTCCAGAAACTGAATGTTCAGCAGCTGGTTCATCCGCGAAAGTGAAAGAAGATGCAGCACCTAGTAAAGCAAAAGATAATACTTTTAATGTTGATTTCATTGTATGACTCCCCCAGATCGTCTGAGACGTTGTTATGATATTGATTAAACTCAAGTTCGAAATTTGCAAGAGCTATGCCAATCTGGAATAAAACAACTAAAATCTGATGAATAAAAATAAAACAAAGCATTAGGTGATTGTTTTTTAATTATATTTAAATTTTTAAAAAAAGTACTTTGATAGATTTTTTTTAACATTAGCCCTTTTTCAAAGATTTATTTTCTTTTTTCGGCCTTATATATAATCATTTACAAGTTGCGCCATTTTGAAACTATTTTTGCTTTGATTAAATTTTGTGCTAAAAAAAGGTGCAGAAATAAATCGTAAAGAAGCAGATTGCTCTATTCGAGTTTTTGATTCTTGCCCAAACTCAGAAATTTCTGGATTAAAAAGTTCAAAATAGTGCTAAGCAACAAAAATTGACTCTCAAAGAATGACTTTTTATTATTCGGAAATCTATGCGCATTTTTGGATTTACAAATATTTAAATTAAGTATTTATATATTAAGATTCAATAATTTATAATCAATTATCACTTTTAAGAAATAATTAATGAAGAGTCTGATACAAAAAATGAAGATTTTGAACACTTAACTTTTTCATTCTAAGAATTTTAATTTTAAACATTATCGATGCACTCATGAGTCATACCCTTCAGAGAATTTATATTTAAAAATATCTTTGTTTTTATTTGTTTTTTTACTATATGGTCAGGATCTAGACTATTAGATATCTTACTATTATAGGACTTACGCATTGAC
>NZ_DDLD01000005.1:0-15851 GCF_002339435.1 Acinetobacter sp. UBA2581
TTATTCATTTGAAAATTATATTGTGGAATAAGCCTTTAAAGATAGGTTTGTGTAACAAAGCCATCCTAAACTTAAAATGTACAATCGAGAGATTAATACAAGAAGAATCGGGATTAAGTACGTATTTGGTCGCCTTAAGACCTTTGAAATTCTGGCTGACCATTATCGAAATAGATGCAAAAGACTTGGTCTGAGATTTATTTTAATCACTGGAATTTACAATATGGGATTGAGTTAAAAATCACTTATGAAAGTGATCCACTATTGGTATCTTATTTGCAATAAAGCTTTTAATAAATCGTATTAATATTTATGTGTCATCTTACTTAAATATCCGCTGTGTATGGTCCAGCTATATTAAGATGGGTTGATGCCATGATCTGTTCTCTTGAAAAATTCCAATTAAAAACAATCAGCGTGGCATGTATAAGTTTCAGCGCTATATTGCTTACTGCTTGTCAAAGTACGACGATAACGCGAAATCAACAGGCCAATACAGCACAACAGCTCCAACAAGAAAAAGTCCAACAACCGAAACGTGTGGTCTTTTTCTTGGGTGATGGTATGGGCATTACCACGCTTACCGCTTCACGTATTTATGCTGTTGGTGAAGATGGTCAGTTGGCGATTGATCGGCTGCCTGAGTCGGCCTTTGTTCGTACCTTTTCTGAGGATGCACAAGTCACTGACAGCGCACCTTCGATGGGCGCATATATGACTGGTGTGAAGATGAAAAACGAGGTGATCTCGATGCAGACAGGGACAATTGCAGTTGAACCTGACTCAGTAGGGAATAACCAATGCGCGACTAACCCAAAAAACAAAAATAAGCAAAACACACAGACATTACTCGAATTAGCCAAAGCAAAGGGTTGGGGGACAGGCGTTGTGACCACTACGCGGATCACGCATGCCACACCAGCATCAACTTATGCTCATATTTGCCACCGTGATGCTGAAAATGATATTGCATCACAGTTAGTCCCGAGTTCAAAAGGCGATGCTTATCAAAGCTATAACCTCAAACTTAAAGATGGGGTCGATGTGGTTTTAGGTGGAGGTAAGCGTCAATTTTTGCCTAAAGATGCAGGTGGAGAACGTACTGATGGGCGCAATCTAATTAGCGAGATGCAAAAGGCAGGCTACCGCGTGGTTTTTGATGAAAACCAACTCTCCCAAGTGCAACTGGCGAAAAATGAAAAATTATTGGGTTTATTTAATCACAGCCATTTAAATTACGACTTGGATCGCACCAAGAAAAACTTGGCAGAGCCGAGTCTCAAGCAAATGACGCTGTCTGCTTTAGACATCCTGACGCAAAATAAAAAAGGTTTTTTCCTGATGGTGGAGGGCGGGCGTATAGATCATGCGCTGCATGACACCAATGCCAAGCGCGCATTACAAGACACGATTGCCTTAAATGATGCTTTAGAAGCAACCATTCAAAAGCTTAAACGAAGTGATCCTGAACTTAAAAATACACTGATTGTAATCACAGCCGACCATGATCACACCTTGGTTTTAAATGGTTATGCCAAGCGCACAGGAAAATACGTCGAAGGTAAGGAAACCAGCGTGCTTGGATTGGTAAAAAATTATGACCAAGCGGGCTTTGCTCAAGATATTCATGGTCAACCTTATCCGATTATCGGTTTTGGTACGGGCAAAAAACGTCCCACTCAAAACCGTATGGATGACTTGGTACTGAACTTAAAAGACACTGATGTCTGTCATCCTGTACAAGGGCCAAAGGCACCGCAAGGTGAAAAATATAGTTTCACCTATCCTTTGGCTGAAACGGGTTGGTGTACGGGCACTGCTGCGGATGATTTCCAACAAGAAGCTGTGATTCAAACGGGCTATAAAGATAAAGAAACACATGGCGGTGCAGATGTGTTTTTAGGTGCAATTGGTCAGGGAGCCGATCAGTTCTCAGGTAGCCTTGAAAATATTGAGGTCAATCACCTCATTCGTAAGATCATAGGCTTATAGCAGAGGGATATCACATGAAACATACTTTTAAAAGCATCCCATACATGATGCTTCTGCTTACAGCGTCGATTTCTTCAAGTGCTTTGTATGCTGCTGACACCACAGTTACACCGACGAAAAGCGTTATATTCTTTTTAGGCGATGGCATGGGACCAACCACAGTGACGGCAAGTCGTATTTATGCTGTGGGGGAAAATGGCAAACTGGCCATGGACAGCATGAAGCACGCAGCACGGATTAAAACCTATTCTGAGGATGGTCAAACCACAGATAGCGCTCCCTCTATGGGCGCCTATATGACTGGGCAGAAAAATAAAAATGAAGTGATTGCCATGACAACAGGAACGGTTGCGGTCGAACCTGAAGATGGAAAATTGTCGAATGGCAAAAGCTTAGCGAAAGCCATTAACCGTTGTCCAGAACAGGGCAGTAGTGTGGTCGCAGGTATGCCTGCGTTAAGTATTTTAGAACTGGCAAAAAAGCAGGGAAAAGCGGTTGGCGTAGTGACGACGACTGAACTCACCCATGCCACACCTGCGGCAACCTATGCACATATTTGTCATCGTGATGCACAATACGATATTGCGCTTCAAGCTGTTCCAAAAGGTAAAGCTTATAATCCAAACTTATTGGATGGCATTAATGTCCTTATGGGAGGTGGCTTAAATCACTGGACGCCTTATGATGCAGTCTCTAACCCCAAAGGGCGCTTGGATGGCCGTGATTTATTGGCAGAGTTTAAACAGCAGGGTTATCAAACCGTTTTAAGCCAAAGTGATTTGGCACAGACGGTCAATACTCAGAAAATTTTCGGCGTATTCTCCACACAGTCGCATTTAAATTTTGATTTGGATCGACTCAAGAAGAATATAAAGACTGAACCGAGTCTGGCGGTGATGACCAGTAAAGCGATTGATGCACTGCAAGCACAGAGTCATGGACAAGGCTATTTCTTGATGGTTGAGGGTGGGCGTATTGACCATGCACTACATGCCAATAATGCCAAACGGGCATTGCAGGAAACCAAGGCATTTAATGATGCAATTCAAACTGCACTGGATAAAGTGGACTTGAGCAATACCTTGGTTGTAGTGACGGCAGACCATGACCATGTGATGACCTTTAATGGTTATGCCGCACGAACGGGTCAAACGACGGAGACTAATCCAGGTATTTTGGGGCTGAGCTATGACTATAATATTGCAAAAGAGCAAAATGCTTACAGCAAAGTGCTGGCTGATGGCCAAGTACATAATCCATACCGCGATGTAAATGGGGCAACAGGAACGACGCTCGTTTTTGGAAATGGTACGGGCAAGCGTTTAGATATTCGTGACAGTATTAGCAACGAGCAAGCCTTTGCCGACGACTATAAACAAGAAGTCGGGGTACAACTGGCGAAAAGCGAAACACATGGCGGCGGAGATGTGATGCTGTTTGCTGAAGGAAAGAATTCAAATCTTTTCAAAGGCACACAAGAAAATACATGGGTATTTGAGCAATTGAAAAAGGCATTTGGATTTTAATGGATACAAGATTAATACGGCCGTTCAAATTCAAAATGAAGTTCTTAGCATTGTCTTTCAGTTTGCTCAGTCCATGGGTATGGTCGGCCGATGAATATCGTATTGATTATCAGATTGAACGGTTGGATGCCAATGGGGTCACGACCATTCAAAAATACAGTGAGAAAATGATTCGAGATGCGCAAAATATCTGGATTGAACGTTTAAACACTCAAACGCATGCTGACGAAGCCCAGACACATAGCAATGCTCATGTGTCTGCCAAAACAGACACCCATGAGCATGAGAGTTTTGACAGTGCAATTCAGTGGATGCAGCGCAAAGATGTAGTCGGACAAGCAAACGTAGAAAGTCCGTTTCAGCGTTTTTATATTTTGCCAGATGAAAAAATGCGGGTGCAATTGCAGGATGTCGATCAAGAAATGCTAGGGATGAAAAACTGTTGGCGCTGTGAATACACTTTGATTCATCCTGACATTTTAAAGCGAGCACAATTGATTCAACGTGATCCGAAGTTAGCGCATTATCAAATACGCAGTGCTGGGCAAACCTTGAATATTATATGGAGTGAACAGGATCAACTGGTTCAAAAATATGAATTGCTCAAACCGACCTCAGGCTATGCCAAAACCTTTACCGTACGCAAAATTGGCCAACATGTTGCTACACCTTGGACGCAAACAGAAAAATACAGCGAACGTGACTATGCGGACTTTAGTGATTAGCTGATGAGTTTTTGGCTTTTAATTTCGGCGTTACAACAGGAATATCCGTGATTTTTTGGGGAAAATAGGTGGTTAGGACTGTGCCGCTTGTACTGTTAAACCACTCCAACGTTTAAATGCACGTCGAAAATTAGTGGCATCATTAATTTGTAAATACTGAGAAATCTGTTCAGTTTTAAAACCATGCACACGATATAAAATGATGGCGGTATGCAAACGGCTTTGATCGAGTTGCGCCTGAAAATGGGTCTGATGCTTTTTCAGTTTACGTTTTAAGGTGGCAGAACTCATTTGAAAATAATCAGCAGTTTGTTCAAGTTGAATATTATTTTGAATATTTTGCATGAAGTATTGATGCAAACTGAGCAAAAAACTCTGTTGAATATTTTGAGCTGTCATTTCTTTCAGCGCATGTTGATAACTGATTGCAGCTAAGGTCGAAGAGGCATTGGGAAGTTTTTCATGGACCAAGTCACGAGGCAGGCTCATCATGTTGATCGGGCGATTAAACTCTAAAGCACTGCCTAAATGCGTCCAATATTGTTCAATATAATCCGGTTCAGAAAAATTAAATTCGAATTTCCAAGCTAACTTGGTTTGATACAGTTGACGGCTAAATGCTTGTATTGCACTCATTGCGCTTTCGATTAAAAAACGATTTTCAAGCTTGTTTTCATCTAACCAATAAATATGAATATGGCTTTGACTATACATGAGTCGAGGGCATAACCACGGTGAAACAGATGCGGAAAATGTTAAATAACGGCTAAGCGCCTCATCGAAGGTTGATGCATACAGCATGGATTTAATGGCGTCATTAAAGGGGGTGGTTAGGCTGCGTTGACCGAATAAAAAACTGATGTCCTGATTGCGAAAACACTGCTCAGCATTTGTTAAAACCTGTTGTAACTGTTGCTGGCTAATCAGCTTTTGCCCTGAAAAGATATCTTCCAAGAAAATACCGCTACCACTAAGTAGGACGTGATGTTCGACCTCATGGCTGACTGCTAAATCAATTAAAATAGATAATTGATGATGCGCAGGAATGTAACTGTAGTCGCATTCAAAGCTCATACCGCGACTCGCTTTGGTGAGTAGTATTGCTTCACTTGGAGCAATTGCTGATTTAATGCACTCAAAAGTTGCTGAGCAGTTTGGTATTGCCCGACTGAACAGCAGGTCGTGAGTGCTTTTAAAGGAATGTGTGCGGACAGATCACGTTGATAATAAGCACTGACCATAAGCATGCGCTCAAGTTGAGCTGCCATTTTTTCAGCCTGTTGTAGCTTCGTCTCTGGTAACAACATAATAAAACGATCTCCTGCGAAGCGGCAGAGCAGGTCTTGTGGTCGTAAGTTTAAGCTAATCAATTGTGAAACATGCTGTAAAATAGATGTGCCTTCATCAAAGCCATATGTTTGATTAATCTGATTAAAATTATGCATATCTAGCAGTATGACGGACATGTCGCTGGGTTCATGCAAGTTTTGCTCAATTGCAGCTTTGAGCTGTGTTTTAAAGTAATGAGCATCGGCTAAAGGGGTGAGTGCATCGAATAAACGGTGATCCCGATAAATACGTTCTCGTTTTTGCATGTGTTTAGAAATCGCCAGTTCTTCTTGATGCCAAAAATAAATCCCGATGGTAAATAGGCACAGTCCAATTGGAAAAGGAATGGACTCAAGCCATGCATCCCACATGATTTCTTTAGGCAGGCGAATAAACTCATCTAAGCTGTCCATCCACATATGGAAAAAAATAAAACATAGTCCATAAAACATATAGTTGGTTACACGGCCCAAAGGACGGCTTTTAATAATAAAGAAAATCCAAATAGCAATAAAAACAGTTGCTCCCCCTTCACCTAAAATATCGACCCAGTTCCATTCAGCAAACGACTTGCTCTGCCCAAGTAAGATAAATAACCAGAGAGATAAGCTACAGGCAGTCGCTACACATAACAAAGGCCAGCGGTAGTAAGCAAGGTATTTAGGCATAGCATTTTTTGAAATGATTTATTTTCGCCCAAGCTAAACAGATTTAGATGAAAGTTTGATGGCAAAGGCTAGAGTCAAAATAGATCAGTGTATTTTTGATTTTTGAGAATAAAAATGCTGAAAAACCCTATCTTTGTAGTGAATATGCATCATTCTGTATGCTCAGAATTTTCTCTATACAGATCAAATTAGCTCACTTTTTGCTGAAAATGACCAAAAAACAAATAAAAAGGGCAGATCGTAAAAGGCACTGTCACATCATGTTCACATTCAATTTCTATTGTGCGTTCAAACCATGCCACTTTGGCTTGAGGGGAAGAACATAATGCAAAATAATCAGAGCCGTTTCATGAAACATAAGCGTGCGGGTTTTCAGCTCAGTACACTGGTCCTATCAATGCTGAGCATGACGCATCTACATGCCGAAGATAACACGGTGGAATATGTACAGGTCATTGGTCAAGCTGCAAGTATGGATAAAGCACTCAAAGAACAAAAACGTGCCGACCAAATCAGCAGTGTGGTACATGCCGATGGCATCGGACAATTACCCGATGATAATGCCGCAGAAGCGTTGCAACGGATACCGGGTGTATCTACAGAGCGTGACCAAGGCGAAGGACGTTTTGTTTCAGTTCGTGGTTTAGGTGCTGACTTAAATGCAGTGACCATCAATGGTACTTTGGTTCCCGCGCCTGAAAGCGATCGCCGTGGCGTGGCATTGGATGTCTTACCATCAGAGCTGGTGCAGTCTTTGGCTGTGGTGAAAACGCTGACACCAGATATGGATGCCAACTCATTAGGCGGTACGGTGCAAGTCGAAAGTTTATCAGCCTTTGACCATGACGGTTTGTTTTATACGGGAACGGTTGAAGGTGGTTATGATGAAAAACGGGAAAAATATAGCCCTAAAGCATCGGGTGCCATCAGTAACCGTTTCAGTGTTGGTGAGGGGCAAGACAACCTTGGGGTAGCGCTGGCACTGAGTTATCAAAACCGAAAATTTGGCTCGGACAATGTTGAAACGGGTGGGGCTTGGGATGGCGATGCACTTGAAGAAACCGCAATGCGCCAATATGACATCGAGCGTGAGCGCATTGGTGCAGGGTTAAATTTTGATTACCGCCCCAATGACACAGGCGAATACTATTTAAGAACGTTATATAGCCGATTTAAAGATACCGAATCGCGTCAAGAAGTTTCAGTTGAATTTGCCGATCCACAACTTGCAGGGCAAAGTGGAGATGCCGAAGTCACTCGCTCATTAAAAAGTCGTGTTGAAACGCAAGAAATTCAGTCCTTTGTTTTAGGGGGCAAGCAAGGTTTCGGCACGTGGACTGTTGAGGGCCAACTCGGTTATAGCGAAGCATCGGAGGAAAACCCAGGCGGTATTTCAGGGGCGAAATATAAAGCTGAGTTTAGCAATGTTGGCTTTAGCAGTACCCAAAAGCCAGTTGTAACAGCAGATCAAGATTTTTATGATGCTGCCAACTATGAGCTAGATTCGGTGTCGTGGGAAAAGTCTAAAACCACCGATAAAGAATACAACGGTAAATTAGACTTTTTAAAAGACTATATGTTGGGAAATTATCCTGCTGCATTGAAGTTCGGGGGCAAAATCAGTCAACGTGAGAAAACCAATAATACCGATGAATGGAAATATAAAGACCTCAGCACGTCAAGTTCAGATTTCAATTCAAACAGTCACTATGAACTGGGACAGTTTGGTCCAAGCATCAATGAAAATGCCATTCAGGACAAAATAAATGGGCTAAATGCTGCTGACTATGTGGTTGCGGATGGCTCCATCATTAATGACTTTAAGTCAAATGAAGACATACAAGCGGCTTATGTCATGAATACGATTGATTTGGATCAATTGCGTGTGATTGCTGGCTTGCGTTATGAAAATACCAAATTTGAAGCACGTGGTTTTGAGTTTAATGATGATGTGATCACTGCGACCAAATATGAAAATGACTATGATCATTGGTTGCCAAGCTTACATTTGCGTTATCAATTGGCGGACAATACCTACCTGCGTGCGGCATGGACCAATAGTGTCGTGCGTCCGAACTTTGCGCAAAGTGCGCCAGGTGTTTACATAGATGGTGATGAAGCTGAGTTTGGTAACCCAATGTTAAAGCCTTTAGAGTCTTCTAACTTTGATTTGGGTGTAGAAAAGTATTTTGGCAAAGCCAGTATGGTGAGTTTTTATAGTTTTTATAAAGATATCGACAATTTTATCTATAACACCAATATTGCAGGGACAGGTCAGTGGGCTGACTTTGATGAAGCTGTGACTTATAAAAATGGTCAAAGTGCCAAACTCTATGGAATGGAGTTTGCCTATTCACAAAAATTTGACCACTTAGGAGCACCATGGAACGGGTTCTTGTTGGGTTTAAATACCACCTTTAGTAAGTCAGAGGCGGATATTGATTCGATGAAAGATGGTGAACTTCTGAGTCGTCGTATTCATTTGCCAAATCAGTCGGATGTGGTGGCGAATGCGATGCTTGGCTGGGAAAATGAACGTTTTGGTGTACGACTTTCAGCAAATTATAAATCGAGTTATCTGTATGAACTTGGTGACATTGATACGCCTGAAAAAGATATTTATACCGATGACCAAATCTTCCTTGATTTTAGTAGTCATGTGAACTTATCTAAAAACTTACAGCTCAAGTTTGATGTACAAAACATCACCGATGAGCATTATTACAACTATGCAGGTTCTAAGGCTTATAACGCGCAATATGAAGAGTATGGCCCAGCTTACAAACTGGCACTGACCTATACCCATTTTTAAGTCGAATTAAATTTAGTACTCAGGTTTGCTCAACAGAAGCAGACCTGAGGTTCCTTGCCCAATTTTGAGTATCTCTATGAAATTTTCATCTTTTAAATGGTCTGCTTTAAGCAGTTGCTTGCTGTTATTGAGCGCATGCAGTCAGCACAGCGTGCCCCGAGCTCCGCAAAATAGCCATTCGTTAAGCTCGGTTGAAATACCAATAGATCAGCCTATGGCAGCGAAGTTGCAATTACGTGAAGTCGACATGAATGGGGCGAAAACTGAGGATGTGCAATGGTTAACCTTAAGTGCATGGCCTGAAGTTGCCGCACTGTTGAGTAGTAAAAATAAAGGGCTACAAATTTTAGATGATCAACAAAATGTACTACATCAAATTCAAGGTCAGTTTGGGCGTTTTGATTATCGGATTGGTTCGGAGCATTTATTGATTGCTGCGTCGAATTTGCAACAACAGCAAATTCAACTGATGAGCATGAACTTAAAAAATAAAGCATGGGACAAGCCTAGTTTTATTCCAAAGCGTTCATTTAAGTCTGAAGATGTTTGCCTATATACCGATGCTCAAGGGCTGAGTTTTGCTTTTTTAGTAGGTGAAGAGGGGCTTGGTGAACAATGGTTGGTGGCTCAGCATGAGAAGGCTTTGGTTCAACCACAGTTGGTACGCCGTCTCAGTTTTCCACCTGCTAGTAGTGTATGCAAAGTGAATGATGCCACAGCAGAGTTGTTTATTAATGAAGCTAATGTTGGCATTTGGGCATATCCAGCTCATTCTGAAGCAGACATGGTGCGTCAGGCGGTGGATCTCGTGCAACCCTTTGGTTCGATTCAAGGTTCACCTTCTGCAATTGCGATTGTAGATGATCATGTCGCGGTACTCGATGCAGAAAAACCTTTGCTTTATCGTTATCAAAAGCAAGATAAGCAATGGAAAGCACAGCCGCCTTTACAACTAGACACGGTGAAAGAAGCAGAGACTTTGAGTGTTCAAGGTAATTTAACTGATAAATCCTTGCTGATTTTAGATGATAAAACCGTGAAAGTGACAGATGTAGAATGGGAAACGCAGACCCAGACCAAAGCTCAAAATATCATTACTATTCCAGCAGAAGTGCAGACGGAGGGTGTGCCAAGTACAGGTGACGCGGCTGATGATCCTGCGATTTGGCATAACGCTGCACAGCCGAGTCAGTCCCGTATTCTAGCGACAGATAAACAAGGTGGTCTACAGGTTAACGACTTACAGGGTAAAACTGTGCAGTACTTGCCAGTAGGGCGATTGAATAATGTCGATGTACGCCACGGTTTCAAATGGGGCAATCAGACAGTCGATTTGGCGGTGGCATCGAACCGAGATCATAACAGCCTGCATCTCTTTGCGATTCAACCCAAAACGGGCAAGGTTTCTGTGCTTGGCGAGTTAGCAACCACATTGGATGATATCTATGGCATTTGCATGTACCGCGACGCTCAAGGGGAAATCTATGCCATTCCCAACGATAAAAACGGGACTTTTGTTCAATACCACATCACGGCTGCACAGCAAAAATTAAGGGCTGAAGAAGTACAACGTTTTTCAGTGAAAACCCAACCTGAAGGCTGTGTCGTAGACGATGCCAAAGGGCGTATTTTCTTGGGTGAAGAAGATGTCGCGGTGTGGGTAAAAGATCTCAACCTACAAACTCAGCTTCCTATGCAGCAGGTGATAGGTGTAGGAGATGTGATGCATGATGACATTGAGGGGATGGGACTTTATCACGGCAAAAACCAAAGTTATTTGGTGGTTTCAAGCCAAGGCAATGACAGCTTTGTGGTGCTTGATGCCGCTGCACCTTACACGGTTCGTGGCGCATTTCGTATTGGCATCAATACCGAAAAAGGCATTGACGCTGTGTCTGAAACAGATGGACTGGATGTGAGTTCCCTAAATTTTGGTGGCAAATGGAAGCGAGGCATGTTGGTGGTGCAAGACGGACGTAAACGTATGCCTGAAACCAATCAGAACTTTAAATATGTGCCTTGGGAAAAAATCGCTCAAGCCCTGCATTTGGACTAAATAGCGCTTTAGTACCTGAGTGAGTACATGGGCTGCTAAAGAATCACAGCCCATTTTAAAAATATATATGTACTGCACCATGCAGTAAAAAAATTGGAGTGCGTTATGCAAGCAACGATGGATCAAATGTCAGTTTGGATGTTGATTAGCCATGCCAGTGTGTTGGTAAAAGTAGTGATGTTGATTTTGGTTTTATCCTCAGTCATAAGTTGGTATTTAATCGTGCGTCACGGCATGTTACTTCGTGGACAAGAGCAGCTTTGGAACCGTTTTTTAAAGAATTTTAGACAGCAAAAAGATCTCAAGCTTTTACAGCAAGATTACCAACAGCCTGCACAACAAAAAGGCGTTGTCAGCATTTTTCAACATGGGGTGGATGAATACCATCAATTGATCAAAGATGAGCAACTCACCACAAGTGATGTGATTGATGGGGTAGAACGTCGTTTACTCAGTAGCATCAGTGAGGAAGAAGAAAAGCTTCAGCAGAATCTGACCTTTCTCGCAACAGTTGGTTCAGTCAGCCCGTATATAGGCTTATTTGGAACGGTCTGGGGCATTATGAATGCGTTTATAGGACTGTCTGCCGTTGAACAGGCAACCCTCAATACAGTTGCCCCAGGGATTGCAGAAGCGCTGATTGCGACAGCCATTGGTTTATTTGCCGCTATTCCTGCAGTCGTGGCGTATAACCGTTTTTCGGCACGTGCTGACAAGCTTTCCAGTCGTTATTACGGTTTTGCCAATGAGTTGCAAACGCGTATTTATCGTTTGTTGGGGCACACTGAGCGCACTTCGCGTTAAGGAGCAAGAACCATGATTAAGCGTCCTCAAAAATTAAAACCCAATGCTGAAATGAATGTGGTTCCTTATATTGATGTCATGTTGGTATTGTTGGTAATTTTTATGGTGACTGCACCAATGTTGACGCAAGGCATTCAAATTGATTTGCCTAAAGTGGATGCCAATGTCATGCCCGCGTCACAACAGCAGCGTATTGTAACCTTATCTATTCAAGCCAATGGCCAGTATTACTGGAATATTGGATCAGAAGTGAATACCGAGAAAGTTACGGATCAGGCCATTGATTTAGCCACTATGCAACAAAAGCTCGTTCCGATTATTCAAAAAGATAAAAGCTTACAGTTTTATGTACGTGCCGATCAGAATGCTGATTATCAACTGGTTGCACAGGCCATAGCAGCCTTGCAAAAAAGTGGGGTAACGAACTTGGGGCTAGTGACAGAGGAACCACAATCATGATGGCAACCGTTTCCAAAATTAGGTTTCGTGATCAAGGTCTAGCACTTTCGGTCACGGCTGGATTGCATATTGCGCTAATTGCATGGTTATGTACGGTTGAGATGCATGAAACATTGGCGGAACCCAAGCCGAAAACCATTCAATTACAATTTGTGCAAATACCCCCTCCAATCAAACAACAACCTGAACCTAAAAAGCCTGAGCCGATAGTCGAAGAAAAACCCTTACATGAGCCTGTCAAAAAACAGCTTGAGAAACCTACTGAAGTCCAACCGAAAACCACCAAGAAGTTTGTAGAGTCACAGAGTAGCAAAATTGTACCTACAGCGGCTAAACCGACACAGCAAGTCGTGACGGAAAAGCAAACGGCAGTAGCGGAATCTCAGAAAACAGTAGATACGCAGTCCCAAGCGGATATACCAACTCAGACGAAGACCCAGAAATCAGTAGAACCTAAAGCACAAACTCATCCTGAATCATTTGATGTTAAAAATTATCAACCTGTTGTAAAAATAGCACCAGCTTACCCTGAACAAGCTTTGGATCGTAAGCTGGAGGGGGATTGTACGGTGGTGTATAACGTGAATGAAAAAGGACGGGTAGAAAATCCAAAGGCACAAGGTGACTGCCATCCGATGTTTGTACGACCTTCGATTCAGGCTGCACTCACTTTTAAATACCAGCCTCGTCTCGTCGATGGCAAACCAACCAGTGTATCGAATGTTAAAAATACTTTCCAATATAGGATTGAAATTTAATTGTTGAATAATAACCAAAATTCTAGATATATATAATCATTTTTGATGAGGATTTCATAATTTAGTGGAGCAAATATATCTAATTTGAAAGATTTTTTTGTGCAGTAAAATAATATTGGAATTATTATGGATGTTACCTAGTGTAGCGAATTCTCCAATATCAGCTATATGGCCAAAATGAATATTGTAAAGTATTATATTAATTTGAGTTAGTGTAATTGGGCAGTGTAGATGAGCTAAAGAAGCAAGTCTAGAACAAGTCTTGCGCCTGTCTGAGTTAAATACTTTTACTGATGAGCATAGGCACTGTATTATAAAACCAACTATTTCTTTAATTGCACATCTTATCTGCCTTTTTTAAGTATGTTTTTTTTATTGCCAAAATTTGAACTAACTGAGTTGTTTGAGGTGAGCACATAACAAGTATCTAATAAGTCTCAATTAAAAAAAGTATGATCTAAATTTTTATCTGACAAGAGGATACAAAAATTTAAAGCTTATTTTATTGCCGTTATCAGTTTATTAAATAGAACATTTTTCATTATTAATTCGCTGAATGACTGAAACAGCTGAAAGTCGACTAGGATAGTAGGATAATTTTTTGTTCTTTTCGGCTTTCATTCATGTCGAATCTTAAAGTGCGAGTTAAAAATGGCAACTGAACCTCTGAATCCTAAACGTCCACTTTATATTCCCTATGCAGGCACTGCATTACTTGAACTCCCATTGCTGAATAAAGGCTCAGCTTTCTCTGTAGAAGAACGTATTCATTTTAATTTACATGGACTTTTGCCCCAAGCGATCGAATCGATTGAGGAGCAAAGTCAGCGTTCGTATCAGCAATATTGCTCATTCAATGATGCAATCAATAAGCATATTTACCTACGTAACATCCAGGACACCAATGAGACGCTTTTCTATCATTTGATCGAAAATCACTTAAGCGAAATGATGCCGATCATCTATACGCCAACGGTAGGAGAGGCATGTCAGCATTTTTCCAAGATTTATCGCCGTCATCGCGGGGTTTTTATTTCCTATCCGGATCGGGATCATATTGAGCATATCCTATATAATGTAAATCGAAGAAATGTCAAAGTGATCGTGATTACAGATGGAGAGCGCATTCTTGGTTTAGGCGATCAGGGCATTGGTGGAATGGGCATTCCGATTGGAAAGCTGGCTTTATATACGGCCTGCGGAGGTATTAGTCCCGCCTATACTTTACCGATTACTTTGGATGTGGGCACGAACAACGAGCAGTTGTTGAATGATCCGATTTATATGGGATGGCGTCAGCCTCGTATCACTGGTGATGAATATTATGAATTTGTCGAAATGGTGATACAGGCGATTCAGCAAAGATGGCCCGATGCGCTAATTCAATTTGAAGATTTTGCCCAGCACAATGCCATGCCTTTACTGGAAAAATATCGCGATCGAGTATGTTGCTTCAATGACGATATTCAGGGTACGGCAGCTGTGGCAGTAGGCAGTCTGATTGCAGCTTCCTATGCGTCTAATAAGCAACTAAAAGACCAGACCATTGCCTTTTTGGGAGCAGGTTCAGCCGGTTGTGGGATCGCTGAACAGATTGTGGCAAAAATGGTAGCAGAAGGCCTGACTGATGCAGAGGCACGTAAGCGGGTCTTTATGGTGGATCGCTTCGGCCTTATTACCCAGAATCAGCCAAACCTATTAAATTTCCAGAGAAAACTGGCCCAAGAACCAGAAAATATTGCTGAATGGGGAAATGCTGAAGAGATTATTTCTCTATTGGATGTCATTAAATATGCAAAACCTACAGTACTGATTGGGGTATCTGGACAGCCGGGATTATTTAGCAAAGATGTGGTCACGACAATGGCTGAAAATTGTGAACATCCGATTATCTTTCCTTTATCGAATCCTACTTCTCGCGTAGAAGCTGTTCCAGCCGATATTATTCAATGGACCAATGGAAAAGCTTTGATTGCTACAGGTAGTCCATTTGCACCCGTTAATTATCAGGAACAGATTTATACTATTTCTCAATGCAATAACTCTTATATTTTTCCGGGAATTGGACTAGGCGTGATTGCTTCAGGTGCTACACGTGTTACGGATAATATGCTGATGGCATCAAGTAATGCCTTAGCAGAATGCTCTCCAAAACTTCAGGATCCAACTGCCAACTTGTTGCCAGATCTGGATCAGATCCAGCATATTTCCAAGATTATTGCCTTAAGGGTTGCGCAAGCTGCGATTGATGATGGCGTTGCTCCAAAAGTTGGTTTTGATGTGCTGCAAAAAGCCATTGATACGAATTTCTGGATACCGGAATATCGGGAATATAAGCGTGTGACCTTTTAATATTATTAGGAAAAGGGCGGCCTAATATTAAGTAAAGCAGAGCGATGACATTGTTATTTCTCTGCTTCTTTTTTGTTTGGAGAAAGCGAAGGTAATCTAAAATGTAGAAGTTCAACCTACTCAAACAATACGGTTTTATTTTATCAAGTAATTGAAATTTAATAAAAATTCTGTAAATAAAAAATACTATTTATAAGGTAATTAAATATATATATAAGAAAACTTGATTAGTTTAAATCTTCCTATATACTGGCCTTAACTAGAAAAAAGTCTTGTTGCAAAAAATCTTCCTTAAGTATCGTCGTTTTATTCATAATCCTTCGTTTTATCCAGATTTTAAGTTCCATTCTTGGTGGTGTTTCAAAAAGTA